>CALHID010000086.1 GCA_938030835.1 uncultured Actinomyces sp.
GCTGGGTTGCTTTTGCATCAATCGTCACTGTTATTCAGCGGGTGCATTTCACAGCAACGCATCTCCCTCCATCCCAGGAGTCCTAATGTCAGGGCGTGCCTTGGTATGGGCTTTCCGAATAGTTCCTCGTCTACCTTTTCCCTTCGTGACATGGCTGGGTAGACGTGGAGCCGATCTCATGTGTCTGTTCAATGGCTCCAGCGTGCGCAGAATGCGAGCCAACCATGAGCGTGTTTTAGGACGCAAGATTTCGCGACGCGAACTTCGAGATGCCGTGCGCTCGCATATCAATGCTTATGTCGAGCAGTTGAGTTTCGGCGGCAGCGTTGGTGAAAAGCTTCGTGCACGTGTTGATCTGAGCCAGGCAGAAGAATTCCTTCGGCTAGCCGTCGAAGGTCCAGTTGTTTTGGCTTTACCGCATGCGGGAACCTTTGATCGTGTAGGTGCAGCTGTGTGCGCACATGGCATTTCCGTACTTACTGTTGCCGAGAAATTGAATCCTCCTGAGCTCTTCGATGCCTTCTTAAAACTGCGCACGGACGTCGGGATGGAGATTATTGGGGTTTCACCGGGAGATAGTGTTTTTCACTCCTTGCTTGAGCAGGCAAAGGGCAGGAAAAACCTTGTGATCCCGCTTCTTGCTGATCGCGATATTTCCGGAACCGGTATTGAGGTTGAGTTAGGTGCCAAGCCTGCTTTGGTTGCCGCGGGACCAGCAGCACTTGCACGAGCGCTCAACGCCCCGCTTATAGCTGGGGTTGTGTCAGATGTTGATGCTTCTGGCACCCCAGAATTTGTGCGTTTGGAAGTTACTGAGAATCTCTATGACCCACAGGTCGAGGACAGTGATGTACCTGAGCTCACCCAGAAATGGGTGACTGCGCTCCTTCCACTTCTTCAACGTCGGATTCGTGAGTGGCATATGATGCAAGCAGTTTTTGTTGAGGATTTAGATCCGGAGCGTTTGGCTCGGGCGCGTAAGCGCGCGGCACAGAAAGGAGAATAGGTGAGAGTTGGTATTGTTAACCCTTACTCCTGGGATGTGCCCGGTGGCGTTCAATTCCACATCCGTGATTTCGCACTGGAGCTTATGAAGCGGGGACACGAGGTGAGTGTTCTTACTCCGGCGAAAAATACCGATGATCTGCCTGAGTGGATTACTACCGTCGGTTCATCGGTTGCTGTTCCTTTTAATGGTTCGGTCGCCCGTCTCTCCTTTACCCCCTTGGCTAACATGCGAACGAAGCGTTGGATTGATGAAGGCAACTTTGATCTTCTTCATGTCCACGAACCGGAAGTTCCCTCTATTTCAATGCTGGCGTTGCGTGCAGCCGAGATTCCGGTTGTTGGAACTTTCCACGCGGCATTGGACTATTCCTTCTCTCGTTCCGTTTCTTCCTCCGCGCTCGACCCGCTATTGGAGAAACTTGCTGCCCGTATTGCTGTTTCAGCAGAAGCACGCCGGACGCTTGTTGAACATAATGGTGGCGATGCGGTGATTATCCCCAATGGGGTTGATACTCATTTCTTCGAGCAAGCCCAGATCAAGCCCGAATGGGAAGCAACTCCACAGCGCCCGGTCGTTGTTTTCCTCGGCCGTCTTGATGAGCCTCGCAAGGGATTGCCGGTCTTCTCTGCAGCGATAGAAACGGTGCTTTCAGAAATCCCGGGTGCCCGCTTTCTTATTGCTGGACGAGGAAACGCGCATGAATACCGCTCACAATTGGAGCGTTTTGGGGATTCAGTCGAGTTCCTTGGCGGTGTAAGCGATGAAGATAAGGCTTCGTTACTGAAGGGAGCAAGTGTTTATGTTGCTCCCCAAACCGGTGGAGAATCCTTCGGGATTGTTCTTGTCGAGGCGATGGCAGCCGGTTGCGCAGTACTTGCCTCTGATCTCGAGGCCTTCAGAGCCGTCCTTGAACAAGGAGAAGTAGGCGCGCTATTTGAGACCGGAAATAGTCAGGACCTGGCTCGCCAACTAGTCAGACTTCTTCGTGATTCTGAGGAACTCGCAACGCTCGCACGCCGTGGAGAAGCGGCGAGTTCCCGTTATGGATGGGATACGGTCACCGACCAAGTCCTAGCCTTGTATCAGACCGTCTTAGCCTCTGCGCAAGCGCAGCCCTCGGACCCAACTACGCTTGATCTTATTCGTGGCAGGAATGAGGCCGAAGATGATGAGTAACACTTTGACCCTTGTTCTCTTGGCTCTTGTCTTGGTTGCGCTGGCCTTTCTTGTGCGCCAATCAGCAATTCTTGCAACAAGACTTGACCGTCTTCATTGGCGGATTTTGACGACCAGAGATTCTCTGGCGCTTCTTCTTGATGAACGAGCACGCTATAGCGAGAGGATCGCTGACTATCCGGGGTTCACCTCTGACGAATCTCAAGAGATCCGTGAGACCTCGACAAGAGCGCGCCGGCAGATGATTCCTATTGTTGCCGATGGGCTAGACCGGCGAACAAACGAAGCGAGCATCCGCGACGCCCAAACACGTGAGAAGGTCATCGAATTTTTCGATATTCAGTCGCAACTTTCAAGAATTCTTCGAAGCGCGCTTAATGTTAAGCTCCGCAAAGAGATTGATGCCGATGATTATTGGTCTCGCGAACTACGCGAACTGGACCAAGCCTCCTATAAGGTCCAATTAGCGCGATCAATGCATAATCTTTACGTTACTCAGACGCATAAGATTCGCGAGAGAAGCTGGGTACGGATTGCGCATCTTGCAGGACATGCGCCAATGGCTCAGACAATTGATTTTGATGACGACACGATTGAAGACGGATACGGCTATTAAATGAGTGAAACACAACCGCGTTGGGGAGGGCCCGGCGAGGATTATCGACTGAAGAAGATCAGAACGACCGAAGCCGAGCTGTTCGGTCCTGAAGACCCAGCACCCGCCCAAGCTCCCACTTGGCGTATTCCTCGACGTGTCCGCTCGTTGCCTTTCCTTGAAATTATCTTCACAATTTTGGGGACCATCGGCGTCATCGTTCTCATGGTGACCTACGTACGTACGGGTGGTGTCGTCTCCGCTGCAGTGATGACAAGCTTGGCATTAATTCCGCTTGTTATTGTCCTCGGAGTGCTGAGCTACCTTGATCGTTGGGAGCGCGAGGGCTGGAAATCTAATTTCATCTGCTTCATCTGGGGAGCGGGCGTTGCAACGCTTTCTTCATTGGTTGTCAATAGCACCTTAAATCTGGATCTTGCTCGCACACTCGGTGATCAAGATTCTGCAGCGGTCATCGTCGCTGTTTTCGTTGCACCGTTTGCTGAAGAATTCTTCAAGGGCATTGGTGTCATCATCTTCATCCTTGCACGCCGAAATTCCATTAATTCGCGGCTAGATGGTCTGATCTGCGGAGGAATTGTTGGTGCCGGGTTCGCCTTCATTGAGAATATTCAGTACTTCCTGAGAACAAGCTCCTCGGGTGCATTCATGCTGACAACGACGGTATTTACCCGAGGGATCCTTTCGCCATTCGTTCATCCGATGGCAACCTCTTTTACTGGAATGGCCATCGCACTTGTTTTAATTCGCCGCTACGGTGCACTGTGGAGCACTGTTCGAGTCTTATTTGGTTACCTAACCGCAGTGTTCTTCCATGGCCTATGGAACTTCCTTGCGAGCAATAACGGTATTGGAGGTTGGTTCCATTCCTACATCACCATTGAGGTTCCGCTTTTTACGTGTTGGTTCATCTATCTGATTACGCAATCTTCACGTGAAGCAAAACATATCCAGCAGGGGTTAACTCCGTATGTCGTTCAAGGCTGGGTGCTTCCTGTTGAACTTCAAATGGTTACTGACCGTGCGCAGCGTCGAAATGCTGTCAAGTGGGCTGCTAGCGCAGGTTCAGAGGCTCGTAAAGCAATGAATTTCTTCTTGAACTCTCTTGCCGCCATTGGTCTTGATGAGTATGCGCGTCCGCTACGAAAGCGCGAAGATCCCGCACGCGATGCTTATGATCGTGAACTGCTTACGAAAGCAGTGGAAGCGCGGAAGAAGTTCCTCTCGTTGACGGAACTTTCGCAAGCGGCACGTCGGGTGAGCGCGTGAGCGTTCTACAGTGGCCTCGTGATGAGGAAGGTTTCCCACATCGAGAGGCAGCGCGGGTAATTCTCATCGACGAACGAAATCGCGTTCTTCTGGTAAGAGGACACGATGCTGACAATCCCACGCGCTCATGGTGGTTCACTGTGGGCGGGGGAGTTGAGGACGGGGAAACAAGCCAAGAAACTGCCCTACGAGAGGTCTTCGAAGAAACCGGTATAGACCTCAGTCAAAAGGAACTCGTAGGGCCGATTGCTCGTCGACAGGCAATATTTGACTTTAAGAGTCTCATTGCTCGCCAAGATGAAGAAATTTTCTGGGCACGCGTCCAAGCCCAACCTCTGAGCGATTCTCATTGGACCCCAGAAGAACAACGAGTGATCGATGAATATCGTTGGTGGGATCTTGACGAACTTGAGAAATATGCCGAGAACCATGAGGTATACCCACGCTCGCTGTGCGATCTTATTGGGCAATGTCTTCACGGGTGGGATGGAACAGTAAAAGTCATTGAATAACTTAGAGTTAGCCCCCTGCGGTGATGATCCACGCAGGGGGCTAACTCTAAATTCCCAGGAGCTAACGGGTCACTATTGTGCCCTTGGGGACGACGGTAATTCCCGATTCGGTGACTGTGAAGCCGCGTTCGAGATCGTGTTCCAAATCAACACCGACAATCGCGCCCTCTTCAACGACGACGTTCTTATCCAGAATTGTCTTCACGACCTGTGAGGAACGGCCGACACGCACACCATGCATGATCACCGAGTCAGTGACTTGCGCCCATGAGTGGACATAGGAATTTGGAGAAACGATGGAGTGGTAGACCTCGCCACCCGAAATAATCACCCCGGGAGACACGAAGGAGTCAACCGCATGCCCCATACGTGAATGCTCGTCTCCATAAACGAACTTTGCAGGAGGCAATGAGCCATCCAAAAGCGTCATCGTGGGCCAATCCCTGTTGTAGAGGTTAAAGACGGGATGAACGCTAATGAGGTCCATATTTGCCTCGTAGTAGGCATCCAAGGTACCGACATCGCGCCAGTAATCGCGGTCTCGATCCGTCGAACCGGGAACATCGTTGTCCTTGAAGTCGTAGTAGCCACACATTCCACGCTCAACGAACCACGGAATGATATTCCCACCCATATCGTGCTTCGACAGGGGGTCCTCAGCATCTTCTCGAAGCGCGGCAATCAGATCCTGAGTGGTGAAGACGTAGTTGCCCATCGAGGCCAGAACCTGGGTGGGATCGTCCTCGAGGCCAACTGGGTTTTGTGGCTTCTCAACGAAGCGATCGACGTGGCCATCCTTGCCTTCGATTACACCGAGGGCCGATGCTACTTCGATGGGCTGACGAATTCCTGCGACGGTTGCGGGAAGCCCGGAATCGATGTGGTGCTGGACCATCTGTGAGAAGTCCATGCGGTAAATATTGTCGGCGCCAGTGATGACAATATAGTCGGGATTTTCATCATCAACGATGTTGAGTGACTGGTAAATCGCATCCGCGCTTCCCAAGTACCAGTGTGGTCCACGACGCTGTTGGGCGGGGACTGGAGCAATGAAATTGCCAAGCAGGGGAGAGGTGTACCACGTGCGGGTTACGTGCCTGTCCAGTGAATGCGATTTGTACTGAGTCAGTACAACGATCTTCATATAGCCAGAATTGACCATATTCGATAGTGAGAAATCAATGAGTCGGTAATGACCACCGAAGGGAACGGCCGGCTTTGCCCGATCCATGGTGAGAGGCATTAGCCTTTTACCCTCGCCTCCGGCTAGAACGATCGCGAGAACATGATTTTTAGCCATGGCTCTAGAGTATGCGTAAATTCGTGATTTTGGTTGTGGATTTTAGAACGTGGTGAAGAACATATTGAGAGAGAAATATCCGCTAAGCTAGAAGCACCCGTGCGTCGAAGGAGCTCACATGCGCGTTGACTTGTTGACCAGAGAATACCCGCCACATGTTTACGGAGGTGCGGGAGTTCATGTTACTGAATTAGCTAAGGTTCTTCGCTCTCGGGTGGATGAGCTTCGTATTCATGCTTTTGATGGTCCCCGCGAAGACGCGGGAGAAGTCATTGGATATTCGGATCTGCCGGAGTTGGCACATGCCAACCCTGCTCTGCGTACGCTTGGCGTTGATATTGCCATCGCGGCCGATACGGTTGGCGCAGATCTAGTGCACTCACATACGTGGTATGCAAATTTTGCCGGGCACCTATCATCCTTGATGAACGATATTCCCCACGTCGTGACGGCTCATTCGCTGGAGCCGCTGCGCCCCTGGAAGGCGGAGCAGCTCGGTGGTGGCTACCGCGTCTCTTCTTTCGTTGAGCGTTCTGCATACGAGGCTGCGGCAGGTATTGTTGCAGTTTCACACGGCATGCGTGAGGACATTTTGCGCGCCTATCCGGCCGTGGATCCCGACCGCGTTCATGTCATCCATAACGGAATTGATCTGACTCAATGGCATATTCCAACAACCGATGCTGAGAAAGAACATCAGGTTGAGGTCCTTAAGCACTGGGGTGTAGATCCGGACAGGCCTTCAGTGATCTTCGTTGGGCGGATTACTCGCCAGAAGGGACTGCCGTACTTCCTGCGCGCCGCGCGTCGTCTTCCCGAGGAAGTCCAGGTCATCCTGTGCGCTGGTGCGCCAGATACTCCGCAGATTGCCGCCGAAGTTGAAGGACTAGTGGCCGAGCTGCGCAATAGTCGTAATGGTGTTGTGCTGATCTCCGAAATGCTACCTCGTGCCGATCTTATTGCGCTCTTGGATGCCGCTACTGTCTTTATTACCCCTTCGATCTATGAACCTCTTGGCATCGTCAATTTGGAGGCTATGGCTGTTGGTTTACCTGTTGTTGGAACAGCAACGGGCGGTATTCCAGATGTCATTGTTGATGGTGAGACAGGTTATCTTGTGCCGATCAAGCAGCTTCATGACGGGACTGGGACTCCGTTGGATCCTGAGCAATTCGAAAGTGATATGGCTGATCGCTTGATCGAGGTGCTGTCGTCGCCTGAGAAGGCTCATCAAATGGGGCACGCAGGTTTGCGTCGCGCACGTGATTATTTCTCGTGGGAAGCGATCGGTGATAAAACTGTTGCCCTTTATCAGAAGCTCGTTCACTGAGCTGATGACTTTGAAGAGGACACCTACTGTGAGCTGCGGGATACTAAGACAATGAATACGGTAATTGAGCTCGATGACGTTGCTTTAACGCGTGGTGAAACCCAGATTTTAAACAACATCACCTGGAATACCCATCGCGGCGAGCAGTGGGCCGTTCTGGGAGCAAATGGGGCAGGAAAGACTTCTCTTGTTCGCGTTGCGAGCGGAAAAGTTCAACCGACAAGCGGAAGTGTTCGTTTTGATGGCAATTCGATCACCGATCTCCAGCCCCAAGAGCTTGCATCACGCTGCTCGTTAGTATCTTTGTCGACCACCCAACGACTACGTCCAAGTATGCGTGTGATCGATGTGGTGCGCTCAGCCGCTTGGGGGGTCTCTGCGCCATTTGCAGAGACTTATGAAGATATCGATACTCAGCGTGCCCGGGACTTGCTTGGTCTATTTAGTGTTGATCACCTCGAGGAACGTGCCTTCCACACCTTGTCCGAGGGGGAACGCCAAAGGATCGTTCTTGCACGCGGTTTGATGTCGGATCCCGAAGTACTCATTCTTGATGAACCAACTGCTGGCCTCGACCTTGGAGCGCGAGAGCTCCTAATTGCCGCTATGGAAGAGATCATCGCAGGAAAGAATGCTCCTCAGGTTATTTTGGTGACGCATCACCTTGAAGAAATTCCACAGGGGGTTACCCACGCAGCAGTGATGAAGGGCGGAGAAATCTTCGCTGCTGGCACTGTCAATGAGGTGCTGAATGGCCGGGTACTTTCGGATGCCTTCGAACTAGCACTCAGCGTAGAAAACGAAAACGGCCGTTGGTTCGCCCGTGGATTACCCCGTTGATCAATTTTTCGGTACACAGAAGTAGGTGAAAACCAATGATTACCTGGTGGATGTGGTTTCTTGCTGCGCTCGTCTTTGGCATCATCGAGGTCTTGACTATTACCTTCGTTTTCCTAATGTTTGCCATCGCTGCAATCGCGGCGGGTCTTGTCGCGCTCTTCGGTGGAGGAACCTTAGCCCAGATCGTCGTTTTCGTCGTTGTTTCAATACTTTTGATCTTCGCGCTTCGTCCGTTGATGAAAGGGCGCATTCAACGCTCAGGTGAGGATGTTCGGACCAATGCGGATGCCTTGATCGGCAAGACCGGTTATGTCACACAGTTGGTGGGCGAGCGTGACGGTCGAATCCAGTTTTCAGGTGGTGAGTGGAGCGCACGAAGTGCCGAAGGCCTGATTCCTGTCGGCACCGAGGTGACTGTCGTCGCGATCGACGGTGCCACCGCAGTTGTTCAACCGCTTCACTCTTAATTTCATCCGGTTTACTCATAGAAAGGGGAGAGAATGATGATTGAAGATCCCGTCTCGAGCATCGCAATGATAATCGGGGCTGTCGTGGTGATTTTCGTCATGATCGCTATCGCTCGCGCAGTCCGTATCGTCCCGCAGTCTGAAGCATACGTCGTGGAACGACTTGGTCGTTTCCGTTCCGTTCTGCACGGTGGGATTCACCTACTTGTTCCCTTCGTCGATCGCGTTGCCGCGCGCATCGATCTACGCGAACAGGTTGTAAATTTCCCTTCGCAGTCAGTCATTACTGCAGACCAGGCGATGGTTGAAATCGATTCGGTCATCTATTTCCAGATTACCGATCCTCGTAGTGCAACCTACGAAGTCGCTAACTTCCTGCAGGCGATCGAGCAGCTGACTGCGACTACTCTTCGTAACCTCATCGGTTCCTTGGATCTGGAAGAAACTCAGACCAGCCGTGAATCCATCAACAAGCAACTTCGTGGTGTGCTTGATGAAGCAACCGGTCCGTGGGGTATTCGCGTGACGCGCGTCGAGCTCAAGTCGATTGAACCGCCGCCGAATGTTCTCTCTGCAATGGTGCAGCAAATTACAGCTGAGCGTACAAAGCGCGCCACGATCTTGACTGCTGAAGCCGAGCGCGAGGCGCAAATTAAGAAGGCGGAAGGTGCGAAGCAGGCTGCCGTTCTTGCTGCATCAGCGCAGCAGGAAGCCCAAGTGCTTCAAGCACGTGGTGAAAAGGAAGCCCTGATTCTTCAGGCTGAAGGTGCACGCCAAGCGCAGATTCTCCGCGCAGAGGGTGAAGCGGAAGCAATTTCTGTCGTCTTCAATGCGATCAATCAGGGACATGCAACTCCTGAACTGCTGTCTTACAAGTACCTGGAGATGCTGCCTCGCATTGCTAATGGCCAGGCTTCAAAGTTGTGGGTTCTTCCTTCAGATCTCACTGGTGCATTGGATGCCATCTCCAAGGGTTTTGGTCGTTCCTAAGGTAAGCAGATGAAACAGCAGCAGGAACAGGTCCTTCGTAGTGTTGCGCAGGAAGATATCCGCTTAATCCGCTTGTGGTTTACCGATGTCGCTGGAGTACTTAAATCGGTCTCAATCGATCCCGGAGAGCTTGAAGAGGCTTTTATTGAGGGAATCGGTTTTGACGGATCTTCCATTGAAGGTCTGACTCGTGTCTACGAATCCGATATGCTCTTACGCCCTGATGCTGCTACTTTCCAACGTTTGCATACAAAAGATGGCACTGATGTTCACGGGCGTATGTTCTGTGATGTTCTCACCCCGGACGGTTTGCCATCACCAGCCGATCCCCGAGGCGCGCTCGAGCGTGCAGTTCAGCGCGCCTCGGAGATGGGCTTCTCCGTCTTCGCCCATCCGGAAATTGAGTTTTACCTTCTTCGCCAGCCGGTCGATATCAATCACCTCGAACCGGTTGATCAGGCGGGTTATTTCGATCATGTGACTCGCGGGCTATCAAACGATTTTCGACGCAAGATCGTGCGTGCCCTAGAAGAGACGGGAATTCAGGTAGAGTTCTCGCACCACGAAGGCGGACCTGGCCAAAACGAAGTTGATCTTCGTGCGGTCGATGCCCTTCACGCGGCCGATAACATCATGACGGCCCGGACACTAATTGAAGAGGTCGCACTGGCTGAGGGGATGCTCGCCACTTTTATGCCAAAGCCCTTCATTAATCGCCCTGGATCGGGAATGCACACCCACCTTTCGCTATTTGAAGGGGATGAAAATGCCTTCTACGATCCCTCTGGACGCTACCAACTTTCTGAGATTGGTCGTTATTTCATCGCCGGTCTGCTTCACCATGCGCGTGAAATAGCCGCAATCACCAATCAGCATGTGAATTCCTATAAGCGTCTATGGGGTGGGGGAGAAGCGCCCTCCTATATTTGTTGGGGGCACAATAATCGTTCGGCGCTTGTTCGCGTTCCCGTCTATAAGCCTTCAAAGCGGAGCAGCGCTCGCATTGAATATAGGGGCCTTGATCCTGCGGCAAATCCCTATCTCGCGCTCGCTGTGCTTATTAGCGCTGGTCTTGACGGTATCGAAAAGAAAATGACTCTCGCTGAGGAAGCAGAAGATAATGTGTGGCAACTCAGCGAAACCGAGCGTCAGATTCTAGGGATTCACCCGCTGCCCTCTTCGCTTTCTGATGCCCTGCGCGCAATGCGTTCATCCGATTTAGTTGCTGAAGCGCTGGGCGAGCAGGTTTTCGAGCACCTTCTGCGTGAAAAAGACAATGAGTGGCGCGAGTACCGTCGGCAGATTACTCCGGCAGAACTGCGTCAATTCCTCAAGGTCAATGGATGATCTCTGATCGTCAATTACGCCGTTATGGTGTGACTCAGCCCGAGCGAATTCGTACACTCTTCGAATCTTCCGGTTTGCGCGCTATTGAGGATATTGATTCGCTTGAAATATGTGCGGATATCGAGCAGTTCGCGGTTTTCTGTGCCAGAGCAAATGATGAATGTCCTTCGCTGATCAACCTGCTACAAAATGATGCTGCCAGTGCCAGGCGCCTTGCTGTAGTTCTCGGTTTCTCATCGTGGTGGGGAGACTACCTCCTCCAGCACCCGGGTTTCTTCCTCCCAGATGCTCCCGGTGCAACAAGCCTCTGCATGACCGATGAACTTCGACGGCTGTTACCCGAAGGATGGGCCGCGACGGGAGCGGAGCGGGAACTTGAGTCGTGCTGGGAAGACGCGGCCTCGCACCTACGGAAGATCTACCGGCGAAGGCTTTTTGACATCATTGCGGATGACCTTCTGGCCGAGGATCCCTACACGCCCGATCATGTTGAATCCATTACCGCACGTCTTTCAGAGGCTGCAGACGAGGCTCTTCAAGGTGCGCTCTACATTGCTCGCCTTCTTGAAGATCCCGATGCTGAGGTGCGTTTGTGCATTATTGCGATGGGAAAGACCGGGGGAGGTGAGCTCAATTATGTCTCCGATGTTGATGTCATGTACGTCCTAGCCGATAGCGCCCCGACGGAAGAACCAGAAGTTACTCGTTTACACCTTGAGCGTGCAACGCGTATCGCAAGCCTGGTGGCATCCATCTGCTCCAGCCCTGGCAAAGAGGCGCCGCTGTGGAGCGTGGATGCGAATTTACGTCCGGAGGGCCGTGATGGTGCACTTGTACGCACCATCGATTCTTACCGAGTCTACTGGGATCGCTGGGCGCAAAACTGGGAGTTCCAAGCGCTGCTGAAGGCGCGTCCCTGTGCTGGTGACATGGAAGTCGGAGAGCGTTTTCTTGAGTATGCTTCGCCCTTAATCTGGGAAGCCTCAGCGCGTCCGGGTTTTGTCGACGACGTTCGTTCGATGCGCGCTCAAGTTGAAAACTCAGTTCCGCTAAAAGTGCGTGACAATGAGTTAAAGCTGGGCGTGGGAGGACTGCGTGATATCGAATTTTCGATTCAATTTCTGCAGTTAGTCCACGGGAGAAACGATACGCAGATTCGGCAGCGCTCGACTCTCGGCGCACTCGAGGCATTAAGCGCACGAGGATATATTGCCCGCACGGATGCTGCTAATCTTCGGGAAGCCTATGCGTTTTTGCGTATCCTTGAGTACCGCTCCCAGCTGCTCAGGATGCACCGAACCCATACGCTTCCCAGTGGTCTTCGCCAGCTCGAGCGACTTCTGCGTTCACTTCACGGAACGCCCGCCACAGTGGAGCAGCTTCACGAGCAGCTTCGAGCACTTCGTTTGCGAGTGCGAGAGCTTCACCATTCGGTATTTTTCCGGCCAATTATCGCTGCAAGTGCCCGACTTGATGAAGATCTCATTTATCTTGATGACCAAGCTGCTATGGATCGGCTACGAGCGATCGGTTACTTGGACCCGCGCAGCGCCCTCAAACATATCGAGTCTCTATGCGCGGGAACTTCCCGGCGTGCGATGATTCAGCGTCATCTTCTTCCCGTATTGCTTTCATGGATTGCCGATGGTGCAAATCCCGATATGGGCTTGCTTAATTTCAGGGTTCTTTCCGATGAGATTGGTGATTCTCATTGGTATTTGGCGCTTTTACGCGATAGTGATTATGCGGCCTCGCAGCTGTGTCGGGTTCTTTCTGCATCCGCGTGGATTGGTTCCTTGATCCGTCTTTTCCCCGAGGCCGTCTCGTGGCTTGATTCCGCTGAATTGCTTGAGACACCTTCATTCGAGGTGCTTTCGCGCCAAATGCGTTCGGTTGCGGGAAGGGCTGGGAACATTGACGAGGCGATTGAGAAGATTCGCCTTATTCGCACGCGTGAAGTTTTGCGTATTGCACTTCGCGAGGCCACAGGTTCAAAAGAAGGGGTGGGTAGGGACCTGTGTGTTGTTGCTGATGCCTGTGTGCTCTCGTCCCTCGAAGCCTTCGATCTTTTTGACGAGAGTAAAGAGCACATTCCGTTGCACATCGAACTGTGCGCTTTGGGTAGTTATGGGGCGCGGGAGCTGTCCTATACATCTGATTTGGATGTTCTTGCCGTCGTTGCCGATAGCTGTGATGCCAGCACTCTACGGCGTGCGCATGAACGAATCACACGGCTTAAGCAATTGCTTTCTTCCTCAAGCCGAGCTCTACCCGTAGCTTTGGATTTTGCGCTGCGTCCCGAGGGGAAAAACGGAGCTTTAGTGCGCACTCTCGACTCCTATACGGAGTATTACGAACGTTGGGCGCAGGTGTGGGAAAAACAAATGCTTCTTCGCTTGCGCCCGCTTGGCGCGGGGAACACCGCAGAAGCTCTATATCAATTTGCGCAAACATATTGCTTCCACACACCTTTGAGCGACGATGAAACTCGCGAAATTCAATTAATGAAGGTCCGTGTCGAACGAGAAAGAATTCCCGGAGGCATTGACCCTCGGATGCACATCAAACTAGGTCCCGGAGGTCTTTCCGATATCCAATGGCTTGTTGAACTCTTGCAGTTGCAGTCGGGGAGTGCGGACTGCGACCTGCGAACATCCTCTACAAGGCAAGCTTTGCTGGAACTACTCCATAGAGGAAAACTCAGTCAAAGCGAGTACCAACGCGCTGCCTCGACTTGGGAATTTGGGCAAGAACTGAGGCGTGCCCGGGTTATTGCGGCAGGACCGTCTGCCTCAAAAAATGATGTTATTCCCTCAAATACTGAGCAACTTGTGGCGATGGCTATGCTCATGGGTTATTCGCGCGAGCAACGTGAAGAAATGACGACGAAATGGCTGACCTCCTCCCGTAAAATGCGGGAGGTATTTGAGAAACTGTTTTGGAATATCTCGTGAACTAGGCGCAGCAGGGGAGCGACATGAAACTTGCATTAATTAGACATGGACAAACTCCAGCAAACATCACAGCCTCCTTGGATACTCGTCTCCCGGGCTTGCCGCTGACCGAACTTGGGCTTTCGCAGGCCGAGAGCCTCAAAGAACGTTTTGTACGTGAAGTGGGAGGGCAGTTGGATGCTCTCACTGTCTCTGCGATGAAACGAACACAACAGACAGCGGCGCCGCTGTGTGAACTTTTTGGGGTAACACCGGTAGTGACGGCACAGATTCGTGAAGTGAGTGCTGGCGATCTTGAGATGTCATGCGATCCCGTCGCAATCAGGATTTATGTAGAAGCCTGCGCAGCGTGGATGCGCGGAGAATTTTCGCATCGTATGCCCGGTGCTGAGGACGGTTACGAGTTTCTCGGGAGGGTTATCCCCGAAATTCAAGCCGTAATGGAACGTGCTTACCGCGCTGCTGCGGATGAGGGAATCGGAGCGCTTGTTGCGCACGGAGGTCTGATCCGTGTGATTTCTGCGTATCTCAGCGAGAATATTCGCCAGGGAATTCCGCTTACTCGTTTTATGTCAAATACCGGGATCGCGGTGTTTGATGTTCATATTGAAGAAATTCGCACACTCAGCAGTGATGGGGTTTTCGCTGCTCTTTCCGCGCTTAGTTGGGACGGGGATCATTTTTCCGGCGACTGAGACTTGGCTCCAGTCTGTGGTGGTTTGAAAGTGCGCACCTCATAGGGAAAGTTTCGATACCTGAGGTAATCGATGAGGAATTGCCGATGTGCTTGGCATGAAAGCCACTTCTTAGTACGACCGGTATGAATCTTCGGATTCGACCATTCGATGATGAAAACCGCCGAATTCTCGCACTCTCTTGCAGAGCATACGCAGTGCTCGATACCGCGTCCTAAAGACATGTTCCCTCCTGGAAGAACCAAGTCAATGCACGAATTTTTGGCAGACATCAACCGTGCTGGCGAGGTGCATTGTCCCATAAAACGCGCGCCCGGTGGGGAAGTGAGGGTATGAGCTGTAAACTGGCACAGTATTAATCCAGCCCAAAAGGGAGAAGTAATGTCGGGACACTCTAAGTGGGCGACTACCAAGCACAAGAAGGCGGCGATTGACGCCAAGCGCGGTAAGCTCTTCGCACGACTGATTAAGAATATTGAAGTTGCTGCTCGTACCGGTGGTGGTGATCCCGCCGGAAATCCCACCCTCTTTGATGCCATCCAGAAGGCAAAGAAGAACTCTGTTCCCGCAGATAATATCGATCGCGCCGTCAAGCGTGGTTCGGGTGCAGAAGCCGGTGGCGCAAATTACGAAACCATTATGTACGAAGGTTACGGCCCGAACGGTGTTGCTTTCTTGGTTGAGTGTTTGACTGACAACCGTAACCGTGCGGCATCCGATGTTCGTCTGGGATTCACCCGCCACGGCGGCTCGCTGGCCGACCCCGGTTCGGTTGCCTACCTGTTCTCGAGGCGTGGTGTCATTGAGGTGCCCGCTGCAGACGGTGTAGACGAAGACAGTATTATGGAAGCTGTTCTTGACGCTGGCGCTGAAGAAGTTGAAGACCTCGGTGAGGGCTTTGTTATTGAGTGTGAGCCCAGCGATGTCGTTGCAGTCCGCAAGGCGCTGCAAGAAGCGGGTATCGACTATGACTCGGCGGAAGTTCAATTCGTAGCGTCCACCGAAGTTGAACTCGATCTCGAAGGTGCGCTCAAGGTTAATAAGCTCATTGACGCGCTTGAAGATTCTGACGACGTCCAGAACATCTACACCAACATGTCTCTTTCCGACGAGGTACAGGCCCAACTGGAAGAAGAGGAGTGAGTGATGACTGAGCAGACGGCAACTCGTGAGGTTGGAACCCCGCAGGTCAAGCGCGGAATGGCTCAGATGCTCAAGGGCGGCGTCATCATGGATGTC
>CALHID010000087.1 GCA_938030835.1 uncultured Actinomyces sp.
CTTAGCAGGGAGGCGCACTCGACCGGACTATGCGACGTCTCCAGTGCCGACTACTCTAAGGCATTTTCCCCTCGCGCGCGAAATGCGCACGCTGGGAAGCTCAGTATCGCCGGTACAGCGGAGGGCAAGGGATTCGAACCCCTGGTGCCATTGCTGACACAACGGTTTTCAAGACCGTCACCTTCGGCCACTCGGTCAGCCCTCCAGACCCGCCAATCATAGCGGATCTTGATCTATTCGCACATTCGTCTTCCCAAATATGCCCTCGATCCCTTGTTTTCTCAGCGGTGGCGACGGAAAGGAACCCACGAACGGCGGTCGGCTGGAGCCTCTTCCGGATGGTCCAACAGGCCTCGGGAAATTGCGGAAGCAAAAGGTGGCCACATCGGCACTCGGCCAACCAAAACGCACTGAATTGCCCAGGCAATATCTCCACTGCGAGGGGCTGACTCTTCAATCCGCACATTGTCAAAGGACAAGGCATGCAACCACTGTCCGGGCTGGACAATAAGCTCATCGTTAATGAAATCCAACCACGAGCGGTAGCAGTGCTCGTAGTGCTCGACTTCACCTTCGCTGGCACCGTCATCGCGCAGTGCTCGTGCCAGTGATACCGCGGCGCAGACGCCTTCGCAGGCGACCCACATGAAGTGTCGGTCGTCCAGAATTTCTGCCTCGTGATGCTCGAAGCCCACCGAGGTCACGAATCCCGCGTAGCCCTTCTTACGCCATCCATCAACGCGTGCTCGCTCAAAGAAGTCTTGCCCGGCCTCGAGAAGCGTCTCATCGCTCTTACGCCCCAGGGACCTCAAGGCTGCGCGAACCTGAATGCATAGCCGCGACCAGCGCAGCAAGCTGCCGATCTGCACGCCTTCAAGCACCGGAGTTGCAGACCAATGCTCCCATTTCTTCGACCAATCGGCCTCGGTTTGGGAAACAGGGGAGAGCTTTTCGATATCGATGTATTCGCCCACCCTCCACGAGGCCTCGCTTCCCATCTGCACGACCGTACGGGTGATGGATTCGGCTCGGTCGATCCATACGGGGTCGGCGGTCGCCTCGGCAGCTGCTAGGTACGCTTCGGTGGTCGAGGCCAGGGTTCCAAGAGAGATAATTGGTGCCTTGTGCTGCGTGCTTCCCGAAGCGATGGCTCCGTAGACCAGTCCGTTGGGGGCAAGCCAGCGGCGCTCTTGCTCGTGGAGGGCATCGAGGAGGAGCTCGTGGGCACTGGGGCGATTGGCAACCGCCGCGGCCGCACTCGCGCTGATGAGCAGCGCGTTATCAAGCTGGTAGTCGATCTCCCCGCTGCGCACCTCAGCCTTGTATTCATCGGAATTAATGGTTTCCGGATCGTCGGTGGCGGTCGCTTCGGGAAGCTTTTGAAGGTGATCGTGGATGACGCGGCGAAGGGTCTTAGTCGCGTGGTCGGCATAGCGTCGTGAACCGGGAAGGCCAAGAAGCGTTCCCAAGGAAAAAGCGTGGAGCATTCGAGCGCTGAGGGTGAATTGATCGCGTTCGCTGGGTTCCTCGCCGTCTGGACCTTCACTAAACCCCGAAGGCGTCGTACTCACTTTTGCTTCTGCGATCAGTGCTTGAAGTTGTGCTGACAGCCAGCGATTGTGCTCGATCGAATCCAACCAGCCCATGGGGTTCTCCTTTGTCTTCCATGCATGTCGCGTTGCGTCGTTGCCGGGGCGACATTCACATTGAGTTTAACGCAAGGGAGTAAAGCGTGTGAGTAGACCAATCTGTTTGCTGAGTGAATCTGTCCCTTATCGTGAAATACGTTGCATGGTTTAGGGAAACATTGCAGACTAAAAGCATGTTTGATCGAGCTGGCACTGTTGCCCTTCCCGAAGACCTTACTGATATTGATGCGCTGATTTCTGCGTATTACGACATTGAGCCGGACCCCTCAAACCCCGATCAACGGGTGTCTTTTGGTACCTCCGGTCACCGCGGTAGCGCATTCGATGGCAAGTTCAATGAAGCACACATCGTTGCGATTACCCAGGCAATTGTTGACTACCGAGCTGAGCAGGGTTTCAACGGCCCGCTTTTCATCGGTCGTGACACGCATGCGCTCAGCGAACCCGCATGGCGCACCGCCTTGGAAGTTTTGGCCGCTCATAACGTTGATGTTCGCATCGACGCACGCGGTTCCTACACTCCGACCCCTGCGGTTTCTGTTGCGATTCTCGGCGCAAACGGTGCGCCCAAGCACCTGCGCACGACAGGGGAGGGACTGGCCGACGGTATCGTTGTGCCCCCCAGCCACAACCCGCCTCGTGACGGTGGCTTCAAGTACAACCCGCCTCACGGCGGTCCCGCGGACTC
>CALHID010000088.1 GCA_938030835.1 uncultured Actinomyces sp.
GTGTCACTCACCAGTTTTCGCTCATCGAGCAGTCCAACTTCATCACTGAGGAAGCCTGTGAGTCTCTCCCAGTGGCATTGGAATGGTCTCGCGTCACCTACAGCGCCTCACCAACCTCAACTCGATGCACCATCGAAACCGATTTCAATCGCCATGTGAACCCCTATGTAGCTGTCGATCAGAATCGAAGCGTAACTTTTGCTGCTCGCCCCATCGCGCTTGAAGACCTTGGCCTTGAACTTCCCGAGGACACGACTCTCACCTACCAGTCCGTGAGCCTTTCAGGAAGAGGGTTCCACGCAACACGGGTAAAGGAGGGAGCAGAAACCCGCCAGGACAGCACAGGTGATAACGTCTCCTGGAAAAAAATCGGAAAGGATGTCGTCGCCGCTGAGGGGACTATCGACGTCGACAACGATTTCCACACTCAAGAACGCAAGACCTATCAAGGTATCGAAGCCGTTGATATGCCGGGCGATTTGCAAGATGCTTCCGCTACTGTCAAAGCAAATGCAAGCAGCTCTAACAGCCCGTCCCCTTCTTCGAAGTCAGCGCGTTCAAGCGCAGGCTCCTCGGGAATGATGTCCGACCTCATGCAATTCCTCATTCGCTTGCTCCCAGCGATCGTCGTATTTGGCGGCGCGACGTTTATAACAAGGTATTCCGCTCGCCGGCGTCGCAAGAACAAGTATCAGAGCGGTGGATTCCCATTACGTGTTCCTACACCACTTCCCTCCCACAGCACGCCGGGAGCTTCTTCACAGACGCCAAGCCCCTTCAGCGTGAGCGGAAAGGATGCCTCTACCAGCGGGTTCTCAACAGGATCGCAGGCCCCCACAACCAGCACGCCCCACGGCACTGTGCCCGCCGATCCCCGCCTCGCACCCAGCGATCCCAATCCGGCCTCGGCCTCGCAAATTCCGACGTCACCCTCGCCTGCTACGTCTTCGGAGCCTTACAACCCCTATGCGCCCTCCCCTGATCCCGCTTCTTCCCTGCCCCCAGCGGCAAGTCCCGCGGAAGCCGCCGATTCAGCACCAGACCCGTACTCGACCGACTGGCGAAATTCCCTCTAGGAGCACCTCATGCTTTTTTCTTTCCCGAGGCCGGCAGCGCGCTCTTTCTTTGCCTGTGCTTTTGCGTGTGGGTTCCTTATCACGATTGGCTTGTCTGCCCCTACTCATGCTCAAGAGCAAGAGGTCTCGATTATTGAAAGCGTGTACGTACGCAGTAGCGGACGTAGCCAATACGAGCTATCGGTCTTTGACCGCACTCAAACCATGACCGAAGCTGCCTGCGAGGCAGTCCCCTTGGCTCAACAGTGGTCGGTTGTCGAATTCGAAGCCAATTCTTCTTACAACTATTGCCACATCGAAACCGATTTCAACCGACACAAGAATCCCTATGTGGCGGTTGACTCAAGTGGACACGTCACTTTCGCCGCACAGCCTGTGAAAATTGAAGACCTCAACCTCGGTCTTCCCAGCAATACCGTTGTTTCTTCGCATCGGTTTTCTTTGATGGGGCGGAACCTGAAAACATCACTTGTGAGCGAAGGTGCCTCAGTGCGTCGCGATGATTCTGGCGACACCATTAACTGGGACGAGGTTTCTGAAGAAGTGGTCGCTGCCGAAGGAACGGTGGAAATCGACAACCGCTTCCGCACTCAAGAACGCGAGGAATTTAACGGCATTAGCGCTGTTGAAGTGCCCACTGATCTCCAGGCCCCCAGTGTCACGACTCCGTCCACCAGCAATGTTCAAGGAACCGGGGCGCTAGGGCGCCCACTCTATGGAACTCCAGGTATGCATTTGGTTCTTTTCTCCTGTGTATTCATCACCGCCGTTCTCGTGGTGATTTCTGCAGTTTTGATCTCACGCAGGAGGAAAAAGAAGGCCGGCTTCTACCAAGGTGGTTTCACCTCATACCAAGCTGGAGTGCCCTTCCCCCAACCATACGGTTCGACGACGCCCACAGGCACCTATACGCCGACCAGTATGGGCACACAGGCAGGATCAGGACCCACTTCGCCCTACCAGGGTTCGACCTCCGCTGGCACGCAACCGCCTTCTCCCTCTTCAACCGGCTGGCGCAACCCATTTGAGCCGCCAAAGAACTGAGCGTTTTCTACCGATACAGCTGGAGTCCTCCTCGACCTCACCCCACACAGGAGGGCACACTCCCACTAGACTGGCCACAGCCTCGGCAATGATCTTGGAAGGACTCATATGCGATCCACTCTGACGCGACGCGTGGCGCGCCTGCTGGGTATGTCAGCCTGCACGTTCCTAGTTGCTGGTAGTGCCTCCACGCTGATCGCGACACCTGCACTCGCTGACAGCGCCTATGTCTCCATTATCGAGAGCGTCACCTTCGCTGATATTGGATTCATCAGCTATGAACTCAACATCATGGATTCTTCTCAGACCATGACCGAAGAGGCGTGCCGTTCTCTGCCCCAGTCGAAAGCCAGCGCGAAAATAACCTTTTCAAACGACAATAAGCTGTCCTATTGCAGGATTAGCGCCACTTTCGTGGGTAATAATCCCTACCTAGCGATCAATAAACAGGGCGATTTCACCTTTGCCGCACGCCCGGTAGCCCCTGAGGACCTCCATCTTTCTTTCCCCGCGGATACAGATTTCAAAGGCATGCGTTCGATCACTTTCAGCGCACCGAACGCCGCAGTTACCCAGCTTTCATCAGGGGGTTCTATTGACGATGGTTTTAATCACTGGGTCATTGTTAAGTGGAGCGGTGATGCAGTAAATGCTCCCGTCGCAGCTATTGGCACGGTCAAGGTGCACTCAAATTTCCACCCGATCGAGCGCATGGAGAACTGGGGTATTTCACCAGTTGATGTGCCTAGTGACCTCACGACCGTCAATCAAGCGACCTCGGCTCCGTCCAAAGCCGCGTCGCGACGGACAACACGTTCTCAGAATTCAAGCTCCACGCCTGGCGTCATTTCGCTTTTTGACACCGTCTTGAGTTCGCTTCAAAAATATGGTGGTCTTCCCGCAGTCATCATCTTTATCGCGATTGTCTGGGGCTTCGACTCACTCAAAAAGAAGAGGAAGAAGCAAAAGAAAGCCGAACCCTCGCCATTCAGTATTCCCCAGTACTACGAGCCAGCTCGTCCGCCTGCCCAGCCCAGCTCAGAGAATCCTTTTGAGGTGAGTTCTCAGCCCGTTACCGAGGCCGAGGCCTCCACTGCGCTCCACTATCCCGAGCCCTCCCCATCCCCGACCCCGCTGGAACGCAATCCCTTCTCCTTAGAGTCTGCGTCCAGCACCCCGGACATTCCTTCGATTCCCGAGGCGGCATCGGCAGCCGAGGCCGCGGATGATCCTTTCTGGTCATCTTCTTCCCCACAGGGTGGGGCTGCATCAAGCAAAGACTCAGAGGGACGCAATCGTTTTGCGCCACCGGAGGAATGACCCCGGATGCACGGGGTCACAGCAGCGGGACATCAAAAAACTAAGGAATTACTCATGAGGACATCTACTTCCAGAAGAAATCGCATTTTGCTCAGCATTGCGGCCTGTGTGCTCATGATTTCCTGTTCCTTATTCGGGGCAACGCCCACTCATGCTGTTCGCAATCAGGCGGAGATCAGAGAGTTTTTCATTATTTTGTCGGACGGCAATGTCAGTCATACCATTACGGTTGTCGACTATTCAAAGACGCTCACCCAAGACGCTTGCGGCGCATCTCCCATGGTCCAGCAATGGTCTCAGACTCGATTCACCGATGACTCATATTTGACCCAATGCGCAATTACTACGGATTTTAAGCGTGCAACAAACCCGTACGTTGGCGTCGATCAGGATGGAAAGGTGACCTTTGCTACGGCTCCACTGGAGCTCAAAGACCTCGTCCTTGGCCTTCCCGAAGACATTTCCGTGATAGCACGTCGAGTTGACTTCACTGGACCCTACCTAACCATCACAAAGGGCACGAAAGGCTCGGAACTTGTCGAGAGCAATCCCACCAGCGATTCCGTGAGATGGATTAATGACCTCGATTCTGTTGTCGGCGCCGAAGGATTCATCCAAGGTTCTTCTTCTTATTCCCACCCGATTGAGCGCAAAGATTTCAACGAACTTACGGCCGTTCCAGTACCGACCGAAATGACGGATTTTCCGCATTCACGCACTATTGCGGCGCCGACGCAATACACTCCTTCGTCTACAGCAAGCTCGCCATCACCCTTTAGTCTTGAGTGGCTGATCAACCGGGTCATCAACCCCGTAATCGGCGTGGGACTGGGGGGGTTTTTCGTGTGGTGCATGTGGTGCATACTGAAGAAAGGTCTAGAACGAAATAAGACTCAGGCGGGGACCCTTGCCTCCTCGGACTACCAAGCCCAATCTTCGGCGCCCCCCGCACCCACCCCGACTGTTCAAGAACCTCACAATCCTTTCGATTCGGAGTGGCGTAGTCCTTCGGCTTAAATCGACCCCTAACGCTCGCACATCCTTGAATCTAAGCTCACCTTGAGGAAATTTATGCACCCCTATCACCGACACCTTCACCGCCTGCAGACTGGGACGGCTGTGTGCGCATCTGTCATCGCGCTGTCACTTTTTGCCGCTACCCCTGGTTATAGCGCCGAAAACGAAGCAAAAATTGACGAAGTCTTCACAATTCGGGAACCAAATTCGGTGACGCACGAAGTAACGGTGCACGATTTCTCGAAGACACTGACTGAAGAGGCCTGCCAAGCTTCTCCCCTTGCGCTGGATTGGTCGTCGGTGACCTTTACTCAAGCGACATATTCGAACGATTGCACGATGCGCACGGAATTTAATCGCTACGCGAATCCCTATGTTGGCATCGACGAAGACGGGAAGTTAACATTCGCTACTTCACCACTGACCTTGGAGAAGCTGTCTTTGGGTCTTCCCGAAAATACAGTCGTCGCACGTCAGAGCGTCACGCTTTCAGGGTTTTACATGCGTTTCATTAAAACCAGTAGCGGCGCTCAGATGGATGACAGTAACCCCAACTTCAGTACCGTGGAGTGGATAAATATCCAGACCCCCACCTTCGCTGCTGAGGGGATTGTAGAGAAAGCCGCGAATTTCCACACCATCGAACGCAAAAACTTCAATGGGGTTGTAGCAGTCCCCATGCCAACGAATCTTCAAGACGCGTCGTACGCGCGTCGCACTACCGCTACAAGTTCACCCACGACTCAATCAGAATCGTCCTCGTCCCCCGGATCATTCACCCGACTGGTTCTGGCGATGACGGGGAGCATCTTATTTCCGGCAACTGTGATCATTCTCTTGCGTACGTGGTTCGACAGACGTCAGAAGCGCAAGGCCAAAACGAAGACTCCCACACCTCCGTCCCCCTTCAGTTCCTCTTCTATTCCAAGCGCGATGGGGTCTTCTGCTCGCACTTCCCCAAATCCTTTCGCGACGGATTGGGAAGGTGAAACGGATACAACAGGCGTTGCTCAGGGACACTCCGAAAAACCGGGTTCTTCATCCACTGAATTCCCCGGAGCCCCTGGAGATTCACCGCGAAATCCCTATGGGCCACCGACTAGCTAAGCACTCTGCTCCAGCATTTTTGCCACACTAAAACAATTCGATATGCTTGCAGAAGCTTGATTCAATTTCGAAGGATGTCTCAATGAAGCGTTTGTACTCGACGGCAGCCGCACTTATGCTTGCCGGAGCGCTCGTGCTCCCAACAGCAACGACAGCACACGCAGCTAATTCAGATCTGACCGTCTCCGTGACTTTGAGCGTCTATAACAAGGGAAGCGTCGGCAAGGCTTTCGATATTTACGACCGTTCCAAGCAAATCGATGAGGGAAAATGTAAATCCTTCTCGAATGGGAATGGCGACTATCGCATCGAATTCTCGCAAGGTGATAACTTCACTCGATGCTCGGTCTTCCCTCCCTTCGAAAGTGGAGATGCCGTCGGGAAGTACTACTCGCTGACCGAACAGGGCGATTTCACCTTGGTCTATTCTGCAGACCAGTTAATGAAAGACACTGACTTCCTGGGCCGCCAGCGCGATATTGGTTTCATCAATGTCAACCCGCTGGTATTCGAACTTGATACTGCCTCTGAAGGTGCCCAGTTCCACGACGAAGACCGCGCAAAGCGTGGCACCAACGACTACTCGCCGGTTCACCAGGTCGTGACGTGGCAAAAGCCCACCGGAAAGGTGGCAGTCCACGGTAAGAAGACGAGCTCCTATCAGGGCCCTGCCACAGTGAATGGGCAATTTGGAACTGATATTCCTACCCTCAGCCCGCTGCCCGAGCCCGCTCCCGAACCAAGTGCGCCTGACCGCAACCGCACAGCTCCTTCGACTCCGGCCTCTTCTTCGTTTTCATCATCACTGATCTGGATTATCGGTGGTGTCGTAGCCGGTGTCTTGGTGGTTGGAGCACTCCTTATTCTCGTGCTTCGCCGCCTCTCTTCCGCTTCTAAGAATGCTGACCAAGCATCGGGAGACGAACAGACACAGGCACAGGCACAGGCAGCAGCTTCGTCGAGGCGCGAACGTACCCGTGAGGATAAGCGTCGCGAGCGCGATGAGCGAAAGCGTGCAAAGGCAGCGGCAAAGGCAGCCCGCCAGCAGAGCAGCACACCCGGTGCGATTCCTCAGGGCTCGGCTCCGCTGGGCACAGCTCCTCAGAGTGCCGCTCCCGCTACTTTCCAGGCACCTACTCGACCTGTAGCCCCTGCAGCTCAGCCCGCTGCTCCTGCTGCCCCGGCTGCCGTTCCGGCTGCTCAGCAACAGCCTGCACACCCTCAGGCTCAAGCCCCCGCGGCGCAGTCTCAAGCCGCGGCAACGCAAGCTGCTGCACCACAGATGCAGCCTCAGGGCCCTGCAGTGCACATTCCTCCGGCATCGAAGTCAGAGCCTTCGCCCGCCCGTCATTCTGCGGTTTCTCAGCCTGAAGCTCAAACACCGAAGCAATCGGCACCTTCCGTAGAACCGACAGCTGAACCCGAAGAGGCAAAGCCCCACGTGGACGAGCACGCGGCTGCAGCGGCCTCGACTCCTGCGCCAGCCGCACCGACTCCTTCTGTGCAAGCTCCCCAGGCTCAACCTACCCAGGCACCAGCTGCTCAGTCGCAGCCTGGGCAAGGCTCACAGCAGCAGTGGAGCCAGCCTCGGCCTGCCCAGTCCCCTGCTCCCCAGCCTGCACCGCAGCAATGGGGACAGACCCAGGCACCTCAGAGTGCTCCTCTTGCAGCACCACAGCAGTGGGGACAACGACCACAACAGCAGCAACCCGCGCCGCAGCAATGGGGACAGCGGGGATATGCTCCCATTCCCAGCCAGCAGCAGGCGCCTCGTCAGCAATGGGGACAGCCGCTTCCTCCCCAACAGCAGCAACAGCCACAACAGCAAGGTATGAGCTTCCGCGGTCAAAGTATTGTTCCGCCGGCTCCGCAACAAAGCCAGCAGCCCCAGGCTCAGGGCTCCCCTTACGGTGCTCCTCAGCAGTGGGGACAGCAACCTGCACAAGGCCAGCAGCCCGGACAGAACCAGCAATGGCAGTCGCAAAGTCAGGTTCCAGCTCAGCAGCAATGGCAGCAGGGCGGCCAGCCTTCTCGCAATCCCTACGGACCTGCTTCACAGCAGGGCCAGCAGTGGGGTGGGCAACCCGCGCAGCAGCCCTACGGTGCCGGACAACAGCAAGGCCAGCAGTGGCAACAGTGGCAGCAAGGACAGTCCGCTCAGCAGGCACAGCAGTGGGGTGGACAACCCGCACAGCAGCCCTACGCCCCTGGACAGCAACAGGGGCAGCAGTGGCAGCCTCAAAACGGTCAGGGCGCCCAGAATGGGCAGCAGCCCGGACAGACGCAGCAAGGCCAGCAGCCCGGACAGAACCAGCAATGGCAGCAGGGTCAGCAGCCAAATCCCTGGGCACAGGGACCCACGCAGCAATAATGAGCGAGAGAGCTCAAAGATAGGTTGAGGGCTTGGTATCACGTGATACCAAGCCCTCAACCTCTTTGTAGAAACCTTTAACGCGCTCTTCCCTCCATTAAGAACGCGCCAGAAGACCTCTACTCGATTACCTTCTCAAAAGACCACACAGGCACATCGTTCCCGTCTAATGACACCGAGTGCTCGCCGACAATTCTGTATCCCGCACTCGAATAAAAGTGTGCATTCCTTGGGGTGCAGGTAATAAATGCGAGGCAGCCTCCCCCATGGGAACGGATGTATCCTTCAATCCCACGTTCGAGGAAAAGCCTGCCAATGCCTCGGTGTTGAAATTCCGGATCAACTGCGATCACCGTCAGGAACCACTGAAAATCCGATGCTTTGCGGACAACTGAATCCACGGCCTCGGTAAAAGAGAAGAATCGCACCAAGCGATCAAAGCGCATGTATCCAAGGAGTGGCCTGCAGTAGCGCAAGTACTCAAGCAGCCCTGGCGGGCGGCGGTTCAGCAGCGCAACGCCAAGGATTTTCCCCTGATCTTCTAAGACCAAAACCGTGTGATAACGCACGAATACGCGAATCATGACGCCGTGGAGATCACGAATCCAGTCGGAGAATTTTTCGGGTTCAGCAAGTAACCCTTTCACCGCCGTGTGAAGAGGGTAATTTTCGAAGGCTGCACCCGCGAGATCAGCGAGCTTATCTATCTGATCCTCGCGCGCGGAGTAAACATGCATGGCCTTCCCCGATCGTCGGTTCCTCATGTCTGGGTATGAGTGGATACTGAGGTTTTAAGGCTAATGCATCAACCTGCACCCTTACTTTCTAGAGTCAGTATGAATGCAGAACAGCCCACTCGCAACAGTTTGCATTCATAAATGTATCGGGAATTTTTTGAGGAAATTTCAGGCGACTATCCGATCGCGCTTCCTAGCAGCACCACAGCGGTCTTCAGCAAAAGAACACCATGCATCCAACGCAACAAGCTAGGTCTCACTGAGTAGCGGTACCCTGAAAATATGTGGCTTCTCTTCGCCTTAGGCTCAGCATTCTTCGCTGGCATCACAGCCGTACTTGCGAAGCTTGGAATCCACGGCCACGATTCAACACTTGTCACAGCATTGAGGACTTCTGTCGTTTTCCTGGGCGCATGGATTGTGGCGGCTATCAGCATCAAAGGCCACTTTGCGTCTGACCTCACCGCAATTACACCGCGCACCTATCTGTTTCTTTTCCTCTCCGGGCTTGCAACCGGCGCATCGTGGCTTTGCTTCTTCGCTGCGCTCTCTCGTGCTCCGGTAACTTTGGTGAGTCCAATCGATAAGTCATCGACCATCATTGCCATTGCCTTCGCAGTGATTTTCTTAGGCGAGAGACTCTCCCCTATCGCTTGCATCGGCGTGCTTGCTCTTGCAGCTGGAATCGGCTTCACTCTTGAGCCAGGAGTGCTGAGAAGTCTTGTCAGTCAGCGCGCAAAGCACCCCAGGAACGCCCCACTTCCCAACACACAAAAGGCTCCCACGGCCTCGTGGATAATCTTTGCGCTAGCGTCAGCGATCTTTGCAGCCCTCACCTCAATCCTTGGGAAAATCGGAATTACTGGGGTCGACTCCAATCTAGGAACATCAATCAGGACTTCCGTTGTTTTGCTCATGGCCTGGATTGTTGTCGCGCTTCATGCAAAACCGGCGCAAATCCGCACTATCCCACTGCGCGACCACGCATGGATCGCAGCTTCAGGAATCGCAACCACGGCCTCGTGGCTGTGCTACTACCGAGCTCTCCAGGAAGGCCCCGCATCCGTCGTTGTCCCCATCGACAAGCTTTCAATACTGGTGACGGTTGCATTCTCGGCACTCCTGTTGCGCGAACGCGTCTCGGGACGGTATCTATTAGGGATCGCTGGTATGTGTGCCGGGGCCGTACTGATGGTCATCGGCTAGCCCGAGGAGGGGGAATTATGCTGCGCCGCGCAAAATCCGAAGACGCAGAGGCTCTATCCACGCTTGCGTCCACGTGCTTCAGGCAGACTTTTGGCCACCTCTACGCACCCGATGACCTTGATCGTTTCATTCACGAGGCCTACTCCCCCGAGGTCCTTCGCGCAGAGCTCGCGGATCCAAAGCGCGCGACCTGGTTGCTTTTCGAAGAGCCTTCCTTGGATGCCGACGCTGCCCCCTCCCCAGCTCGTGTCGACGAGGCCTTGGATGGCACCTTGATCGGCTACGTGACGGTTTGCCCCGCGCACCTGCCCCACCCCGAGGTCAAGGAGGGCGACGGAGAAGTGCAGCGCCTGTATTTGCTGCGGGAATACCAAGGTGGCGGGCGCGGTTCACGGATGCTTGAACATGCGTTGAATTGGCTCGAGACAGACGGGCCGCGAACACTATGGATTGGCGTATGGAGCGAGAATTACGGCGCACAAAAGCTGTATGAACGCTACGGTTTCACCAAAGTTGGCGAATACTCATTTATGGTCGGCGACCACGCTGACCGCGAGTTCATTATGCGGCGCGAGGCCGAGGCTCAGGAGGCCTGATGAAGACAGCACACTGGCATGCACTTTTGCTTGCAGGAGCTGGGGTGATGCACTTTGAGGCGCCTCAGGTTTATGACGCGATTGTGCCCCGTAGCCTCCCGGGAAACGCGAGAACGTACACTTTGGTGAGCGGCGCGGCCGAGTTGGCAATCGCCGCTGGCCTTGCACTTCCACTGACGAGGCGACTGGCCGGCTTGGCCGCGAGCGCGTTGTATGTCGCGGTCTTCCCCGCGAACATCAAGATGGCCGTGGATTATCGCAAGGAAGGCAAACCCGCGGCCGCGCAGGCACTTGCGTATGCTCGGCTGCCGCTTCAGATTCCTCTGATTCGCGGGGCGTGGAGGGTGTTTCGAGGGAAGTAGGACACCTCAGTTATTCACTTGCTTCCACTCTGCGGCATCGAGGCCCGGAGGCGGGAGCTGACGCAGGTGCTGTTTGAGCCGCTTCGCTTGAGTTTGTAGAGCAACGAAGGTCATTCCGCCCGAGATCACTCCCCCGATCAGGGGAACGATCTTTGACATGGTTTTCGCCATGCTCTGTTTCGTGACCGAAACGCCAATCACTTTCAGAGACTTCTTGACGACCGGATACCACGTTGTCTTCATGAGGGCTTTGCGCGCGATCCTCTTCTCGATAGCCGGCGCGACGATCACTCGTGCAAAGTCACGCAGTGACTCTGCAGCTCCTGCAACTCTCAGCATGACGCCGAAGAAGAGGCCCATTTGAGCGATAGTCTCATCATCGACATCGTCCAAATCCGTTAAGAATTCTTTCCACCCATACAGGTAGGCAAGCTTTTGCATGATCCGCAGCGAGTGAACGTAGTACTGAGTGAGGTCGGCGGGCACGGTTCCGAGCATCGCGAAGCCACCGGGGATTCCTGCAGCAAACGAGAGCGCGGTAGATTTCTTCGTTTCGAATGAGATCGCGTCATTTGCCAGTTTGTCCAAAGACTTGCGCGAAATACCTGCGGAGACAGGATCACTCGCGATCGCATGCTCAATCTGGGCATCACTTAGATGAAGCTTTCGCAGTTCCTGGCGCAAGAAGTCCTCGCGTGAGATCCGTACTCCCCGCAGGCGAACGAGCTTCTTTAGAAAGAAGACCGCGTAAACCGAGGCCTGCTGATCCTGCTCTGAAGACGCCTCAGAAACCAGGGAGACAGCACCGTCTTCCTCGATGATTTCACCTTCGATGATCGGCTCGACAACGAGCTCGTCTTCGCCTTCAACATTCCCCTGGGCCATTCTTGTCTCTTTTCATTCAGTGGCACCCAAAATAGGTAGTGCGA
>CALHID010000089.1 GCA_938030835.1 uncultured Actinomyces sp.
GACGCCCCTCATTTCGAGCAATGACGGCATTCGCTGCGGACAAAATATTTTGGGTGGAGCGGTAATTCTGTTCCAGCAAAATGGTCCGTGCACCCGGAAAATCTCGCTCGAATTCTTCGATATTGCGAATCGTTGCACCGCGGAAAGCATAGATCGACTGGTCGGAGTCGCCGACAACCGTCAGCTGCCCCGGTTCCACTCCATCATCCCCGGTGCCTACCAATTCGCGGACCAGCACGTACTGTGCATGGTTCGTGTCTTGATACTCATCGACCAAGATATGGCGGAAGCGACGATGGTAGTGCTCGGCGATCGCCGGGTTGTCTTTGAGCAGGCGTACCGTGCGCGAAATCAGGTCATCAAAGTCCAAAGCATTGGACTGTGCAAGACGCTTCTCATATTCTTCGTAAGCCGAGGCAACAACTCGCGAAATTGGATCATTCGGCGCGGTATCTCGGTATTCCTGCCAAGAGATGAGCTCATTCTTGAGGTCCGAAATACGCGCGGCAACCAGCTTGGGCGTGAATCGTTTAATATCCACATCCGCTGCTTTCAGCACCATCTGGATCAGGCGCTGCGAGTCCTGCGAATCATAGATACTGAAAGTCGATCGCAAACCGGCCGCACGGTATTCCGCACGCAGCAATCGCACACACGCCGAGTGGAAGGTCGACACCCACATCCTGCGCGCAGCTCCCCCACCGACCAGCGCCTCAACACGCTCACGCATCTCAGCTGCTGCCTTATTGGTGAAGGTGATCGCCAAAATCTCACCCGCACGGGCTTGACCGGTTGCCAGAAGGTAGGCAATTCGATGCGTCAGAACGCGAGTCTTCCCAGAGCCCGCACCGGCCATGATGAGCAGGGGCACGCCCCGATGCTCGACCGCTGCGCGTTGTTGGTCATTCAAACCCTTCAAAAGGTTTTCAGGGTCACTGTGCTGCGTCCAACTACCTTGGCCGCTTGCCTGTGCCCATTGAGCAGGTCCCTGACCCGAAGTACCAACAGAAGAGCCCGCTCCCATACCCATTGCATCGCTCGAAGAGCTTGGGTCGTAGAGGGGAAGGTCCTCCGCCTGATCGGAACCGAAATCGAGGAAAGAGCCGAGATTGGGAAGTGAGTGATCCTGATCCATTTTCAGTGCTTGTGGTAGACGCCCTTGGTTGCGTGAACGGGTTCGGCGGTGACATTCATGCCAAGTTGACGAAGAATTCCTTCATCAACGCTGCCCAGCAGAACTGAAGAGTGAACGTCACATCCAGCCAGCTTCGACAGCTGATTCAAAGCAGCCGCCGCGCGTTCGTTGGAGCGCGCGGATCCAGCCAAAGCGATCAACACCTCATCGGTGTGCAGGCGAGGGTTGCGGCTTCCCAAGTGCTCAGTCTTGAGCTTTTGAATGGGCTCAATCTGTTCGGGGGCAAGCAACTTCTCATCATCGTCAATACCCGCAAGAAGTTTCATTGCGTTAAGGAGCATTGCAGAGCAGGGTCCCAGCAAGTCCGAGGTCTTTCCAGTGACAATGCGCCCGTCGCTTAATTCCATTGCGGCTGCGGGATATCCAGTTTCACGCGCGCGCTCAAGCGCGGGAGCGACAACCGGGCGATCCGCACTGGTCAAGTTCATTGCGGTCATCAGGCGAGCCGCACGCTCGGACTGTACGGGCGGAAGATCCTCGCGCGCTTCCAGAGCCAAAGCCTTGTACCAGCGGCGAATGATTTCCTGCTTCGAGGCCTCGCGGCAGACTTCATCATTGCTGATGCAGAAGCCCGCCATGTTGACGCCCATGTCGGTGGGCGACTGGTAGGGAGAGGTCCTCATGATCTTCTCGAGCAGGCGGCGAAGGACGGGGAAGGCCTCGATATCGCGGTTGTAATTAACCGTCGTCTCGCCATGAGCCTTCAAGTGGAAATGGTCAATCATGTTGACGTCATCCAGGTCAACAGTGGCCGCTTCGTAGGCGACATTTACGGGGTGATCCAGGGGAAGATTCCAGATCGGGAAGGTCTCAAACTTCGCGTATCCCGAGGTCATTCCGCGCTTGTGATCGTGGTAGAGCTGGGAGAGGCAGGTTGCAAGCTTGCCTGATCCGGGGCCGGGAGCGGTAACAATAACCAGCGGACGAGTCGTATGGACATATTCGTTACGACCCAAACCTTCATCAGAAACAATCAGATCGATGTTATTGGGGTAGCCCTCGATCGGATAGTGACGCGCAACCTTGATACCGCGGGCCTCGAGCTTGCGCTTAAATGCATGCGCTTGGTCATTGGAATCACTCCAGCGCGTGATGACCACGTTGCCCACGTACAGCCCGTATTCGCGGAACATATCGATGTGACGGAAGACGTCATCTTCGTAGGTGATTCCCAGGTCTTCACGCATCTTGCGGCGCTGGAAATCTTGGGCGTTGACGGCGACGACAATTTCAGCCTCGTCGGCAAGCTCTGCAAGCATGACAATCTTGTTATCCGGGGTAAATCCGGGAAGAACGCGCGAGGCATGCATGTCGTCAACAAGCTTGCCACCAAACTCCAGGTACAGGGTTCCACCGAACTGCTGGCGACGTTGCGCAATGTGTTCAGATTGAAGGGCTAGATACTGATCGCGGTCGAAACCGATTGCGTGCATGATCGCCACTCCCAAGGCATCGTGGTGCAAGGACTATTCATGGTATCGCCCCTACCCCGCAACTCCGTCCATGAAGCGCCCAGCACGCGGGTGAACTTCACCGCAAGGCATCTGAAAGACTAAATAATGTGCCTTTGCATCGCCCAGTGAGTGAGCTCATTTCGATTCGACAGCTGAAGCTTGCGCAGCACTGCAGACACGTGTGTTTCCACGGTTTTAATCGAAATAAAGAGCTCGGAGGCAACCTCTTTGTAGGGGTATCCACGCGCGATTAAACGCATGACTTCCTGCTCCCTGGCTGACAGCAAATCCAATTCATCGTCGTGGGCTGCAATGGGGGCACTCGCCCCTCCGAAAGCATCCAAAACAAACCCAGCCAAGCGCGGTGAAAAGGCAGCATCTCCCGCGGCGACGCGTTGGATGGCCTCGACAAGCTCAAGGGTCGAGATCGACTTGGTAACGTATCCGCGAGCGCCCGCACGAATAACCGAAACAACGTCTTCGGGGGAATCTGACACCGAGAGCGCAAGGAAACGGAGCCCCTCAACATCAGCGCACGAGGCCGCAACCTCAGCGCCGCCACCACCGTTT
>CALHID010000090.1 GCA_938030835.1 uncultured Actinomyces sp.
GGAGGCCTGAGCTCTAGCGGTTGGGGCGGCGGGTGCGCGGGTTCCGCGCCTCGCCGCCCTTGCCTTTGCTCAACTCCTCGCTGCAACCCAAGCATTCTGTGTAGTGGCAAGAAACCCCACTAGGCGACAGCAGTTATTCGTCTTCATTACGAATATCTGTTAGACGAATATAATCGATGAGTCGCTTAACGAGATCTTCGTCAAAACCGAATGAGGTAAGGGAATATGCGCGCGATCTTCGCATTTTGAGCTCGTCTACTAACGGGCCACTCTCCGAAACGTTCACATTATTTAAATAGCTACATTTTAAAGTGCGTCGAAGATACGCGATCTTCTCTTTATTTTTCTGCCCGGATTGCCGGAGCTCTTCTTGTCGAATTTCAAACCTATGCAATATTCGCCGCACTCTATACATTTGATGCTTATTCAAATCAACTTCATACGGGGAATTTGATGAAAATAAGTTCTTTGGCCTATAGCCCCACACATTACCAATTCCGGTAAGATATTTCAAACACTCTTGTTGTGCCTTTTTGTTCGCCGGCGCGTTACGCTTGAGCATATACTCGAGCCAGCCATTAACATCATAGGGTTGCTTGATGTATACATGTTTGGCTGTGGCTTTTACATTGCATTTGTTCCAAAGCGATACCCACTGCCGCTGAGTACTGTTTATGAGATCTTCTTCTGCTTGATCTGTCCACACGAGTGCGTGAATGTGTGGAGTAGCGCCGTTTATCCGAAGTTCAATTACCCAAAATACGCGCTTCCATGGCCGTGATGACGTGCAGGGCTGACCCGATTTGGGTATCAGATTATCAAGCATCTTTTTCAGAGTCTTTTTGAACTGTTGACCGGTGATCGGACCAGTTATCTTTGGGTTCCTACCCCGTGCGCTCCAGCGGTTCTTACTTGGTAATTTGAGTGTCACCGCGTAGGCCTGGTCGCCTTCACGCTCAAAGTCTCGATGTGGTATCCCGAGCGCGAATTTTGTGCACCTAGTTTTTGCTGTTTTTGACCATCCGTCGCGTGGTCCGTTACTACCACCGTTTGACTCTAATCCGCTTGTGTTCTTCTCCGTGGTTACGATTGCTCCGTTTGTAAATACCTGTATTTTTGGAGGTATGTATTGCGTTTTTTTCACGGCTCCTCTTTCACCATATTGTTCAGCTCACATTGCGCTCCATGCTTATTTTTTGACATGTCGCCTGCGGCTCCTTCGTTTGATCCTAGCTCGGTTTCCTCTGTTTTCAAGCTTCTCAACCCATCAGCGTTTGGTTGAGCACCCGGTTCCATCTCGTTGTTCGCTAGTATGGCGACTTATTAGGTGCCTAGCTTGACAGCAAGCCCGTCAAAGTTCTGATCACCGACGATTTCGCCAGAGTGTGATGATGACCGCCAGGGCTGCCGCTAGCAGTAGGAGCCAGGGGGTTGGTAGGGGGTGCCCAAAGCCGCCGCTGATGGTTGCGATGTGATCGAGGAATGTGTAGCACGTTTCGAAGGTCTCCGGTGCTTGTATGCAGCACTGTCTGAGCTGGTATCGGCTTGCGCGGATCATACAGAGGCTTGCTACGAGTGACGTTGTACTCACAGCGAGCGCCAGTTCTATTGGCATGATGGATCCAAGCGCTACTCCAAAGGCCGTGATGAGCTCTAAAATGAGCGGCCATTGCTCAGTAGCCGGAAGTGAGTTGATGATCCATGTTGTTATTGCAAGAATCTGTGCGTTCAGTTCTTGGAATTTGTTGTGTTGGTGGCGCATTAGCTACCCCCTTCGTCTCAGAGTTGAGAGCCTTTGTGGCTCCGCCTGCTAATAGCGGCGGACCACTGTGCTCTTGTGTCGGGGCGCATTGCCCTTACTCTGAGAGCGACGGGGTTGTTGCTTGAGTGTTAGTAACGGAGCGGTTTGCGTGTGGTTCGCCTACCGCTGTCACCCAATGCGGGGTTTGCAAGTGATCGGTCTGCCTTGCGCATGCCACCCAAATCTGTCTTCGTTGATGTTGTTGTCGGTGGGCTTCTTGACGTTCTACGTCAGTTTCATCCTGGATTGTTCGGGATTTTTCGTTCGCTCTATTTCAGTAGACCCGAATGGAGCTTCAGAAATATTTTTGTGAAATCGATTTCGCACTATTCTTCGACGCAATTGCGAATTATTAGATGAAAACTTTACCCACATGATGGATTGGCATTTGAGGCTCATTGCATATTTGTTTCGCCATCAATGCTCGCTACAAATTGAGGGCAATCTGTGCGCGTTAATGACATCGATATAATGGATCAGATACCCCTGTTACGCCTGGCCTCATGTAATGTACTTGATAAATCATTTCCATATTGAGGTGCGATTTATCTATTAGAAATCATGAATTATTCACGTTAACACTGTTAACAGTTCGCCGGCTCGGATAAAATGTCTTAAACGTGGAGATCAGTGGCGGAAGGCGATTGAAGCACGCATCATCGACTGCGCTGAACTACTTGTGCTCGACAAGGACAATACGGTCAGGGCGGCCGCTCGCGTCGCTGGCGTTGAGGAGGATCTGGACGAAGGAAGCGGTCGCATTTCGATCATCCCCCGCAAGATCAAAGACCAGGAACTATTCGAGAAGAAGATCAGGCGCCCCGAATCGCGCAACCCTGTGGTGCACCTACGCGACATCGAGGTCATTGGCTGAGCCGGAACAAGAGAGCCCCCAGCAGTCCTGCTGGGGGCTCTCTTACATCCG
>CALHID010000091.1 GCA_938030835.1 uncultured Actinomyces sp.
TGTCGCGGTATTGGCTTTGACAGTGTGGAAGCCAACCCAACAAATTAGTGCGACTGTTACCCCCCAGCAGCCGGTCGTTATCACCCGCGAGGGACTCTTCCAGCTCGAGGGAGGCGAAGTCACCGTTACCGCGGCCTCTGCCTCGGGAAAGCAAGTGACGATGGCGCTGGGTACAGCCGCAGATGTTCGTGCATGGGTTTCCGATCTGTCCTATGCGGAAATTACTGGCATCTCGGCGAACCGTGAGAATCTTTTGACCGAGGGACATGATTCTGCGGCGTCGGCAACGACATCGCCTTCTCCTTCGCCGTCGCCTTCCAGCGAGGCTCCACAAAACCCTGATCAGAATGCCCAGCCTTCGCCTTCTCCTAGCGCGACTCCAACTTTGTCGGCTGCCGGTGGAGATATGTGGCTTGACGAGGCGACCGCCCCTTCGACCGCAACGATGACCCTGCGCGATGTTGCAGCAGGTCGTTCATTGGTTATTACTTCGGATGGAACGACCCCCTCTGATTTGACAGTTACTATGACCTGGCAGACGCCGCATGCGAATGTTTTGGCAATCGCTGCCGGTATTGTGACGCTCATATGCCTTCTCATCACCGCCGCTTTGGTCGGTCTTGTCCTCTGGCGCGAACGCCATGTGGATTCTGAAGAAGAAAAGCGTAAGGAAGATGAAGCGGAAGATGGGGCATCTCAACAGGTAGATCCCGCCTTCTTTGAAGCCGACGAAAACTCTGAGCCTTCTGAAGCTGAAACCGAACCCCTTCAAAGCGACAACGAAGAAGCTGAAGAGTACAGCGACTCAATCGAGGGCGGGGAAACGCCTGATGACGTAACGGCCCAAGATGCTTTCACTGAGGTCGCTGAGCTTGACGAGGAAACGCCAGAAGACGAATCCTCAGAGGACCGTGCCGTAGAAGAGAGCTTTGAAGTTGATGAATCCTCCGTCACGGATGGAAATGAATCTTCGGATTCTGAGCTGCGTCGCGGTCGTCACGGTATTGCCTATCACGATGACGAAGTAGACCCGCCTGTTCGTGAATCAACAGATACGGGAATTATTGATTTGTCCGCTATTCGCCCGGGTGCAGTTCTTCCTTCGCGCCGCGCGCTGCGTCAGGCACGCGAAAAAGGTGAAGGACGCTTGGTGATTGGTGGCCAGGAATTCGATACCGGCTTGATTCCTCAGGTGGAGAAGGAAGAAGAAGCATCCACCGGTGAGGGATCCGAAGAAAAGCGCTCGTGGGGATCGATCATGGGGAGCTGGATTTCACCGAAGCAACGCGGACAGAAGGGACAGTGACCATGAGAATACGACGTATCCTCCCAGTTCTGTGCGTGCCTGCACTTGTCCTTGGTGCATGTAGCAGCCGTGATCTAGTTGCCCCTGAGGTGACTTCTCAGCCTTCTTCCGCTTCTCCGAACCTCGACTCGGCGCGCATCGAGCGTGTTCTTGGATCCATTCAGGACACCCTCAATACTGCTGATGCGACGCGTGACGCTGCTGCTCTTGAACCTCGGCTTGAGGGTGGGGCATTGCGTATGCGTAGTGACCAGTATGCTGCTGCTAAAGCAACGAATACTGAGGTGCCTAAGCTTGTCGTCAACCAGGGTTCGGTTGCAGTGACAAATTCGGATCAGTGGCCGCGCGTTATTGTGAATGTTTCCAGCCCTGATCAGGCATCTCTTCCTGTGCTCGCATTCGCAGTTCAAGATGATGCTCGATCGAATTACAAGCTCGTCGGATGGGCGCGCGCGCTTGGTGGAGCTCAATTCCAGCTGGATAACGTGGAGAAGGGCTCTGCGGCACTTGATCCTGATGCTCAGGGGTTCGTGAAGACCCCGAAGGAAGCGCTCCAAGGCTACGTGGACATGCTGAATTCCGGAAACGCCGGTAATGATCAGTATGCGGGTGATGATTTTGCTCGTCGCTACTTGCAGGATGCAAAGAGCTTGAATGATGCGGTTCAGGCTGCTGGAAATGTTCAGGCACATGCTGATCTCTCGGCTGATTTCCCGATTGTCGGTGTCGAACTGGTCGACGGTTCAGCACTTGTTGCCGCTTCATTCACCTATACTCAGACCTACCAGCGCACTGTTGCTCGTTCGACTATGCGCCTCGGGGGAACAACTGCCGCATTGGCAGAAGGTGATGACGATACGGTCAAGGGAAAGGCGACAGCAACCTACATTGTGACCGTGCTCCTGCACATCCCCAAGGCCGGCTCGGATTCGCAGCTGATTGGCGCTGTTGGCGCGGAACGCGCACTTGGCTCGGTCGTCAAGGATGATGGCGCCGGGAACCCTGATCAACGTTAAGGAGATCTTCTTCATGAATAATGATGCTCACAATCCTCAACCTGCGGATTCGCACGGTGCACTCGACCTCAGTGCAGCTGCTTCAGCCGCAGGACAGGAAGGCCCCAGCACTTCTCAGCAGACAAATCGAGAAGGCGGTGTCGGTGGCATCAGCATTCCGCTGATTGATACCTGCGATGATTCCTCTTTCGAGGCCATTGCCGCGAATTCTCAAAAGGTTCCGGTGGTCCTCGTTCTTTGGGCTGCTCAATCACTTGAATCTAAACAGTTGCTGGCTACCCTTGAGGAGCTCGCACGTGAAAAGGCGGGTGCCTTCCAACTTGTTGAGGTCGATGTTCAACAGGCGCCTCGAGTCGCACAGGCATTCCAAGTACAGGTGCTTCCGACAACGGTCGCTCTTGTCGGTGCGCGTCCGGTTCCTCTTTTCCAAGGTGTCGCTGCTAAGGAACAGATTGCCCCTGTTATCGAGGATTTGCTGAAGGCTGCTGGACAGATGGGGGTGACGGGTCGGATTGCTGTAAGCGGATCCGATGTTGCAAAACCCATTCCAGAGGAACATATCCCGGCCCTTGAAGCTGAAGAACGTGGAGATCTTGAAGCTGCGCAAGCTGCTTGGGAGAAGATTATTGAACACAATCCCCGCGATGAAGAGGCAAAGAATCACCGCGCGCGGATTAATTTCAAGCTTCGTGAGGCTCAGGAAAACGGTGATCCCTCCGCACAGGCAGATGCACTCTTTAATGAGGGAAAGACTGCAGAAGCATTTAATGTCCTTCTGCGCCTTATCGAGGACAGCCCGGAGGATCAGCGTGAGGATTACCGTGTCAGGCTGCTTGATCTTTTCCGCATTGCGGGGAATACCCCGGAGGTTAAGGCTGCAAGACGGCGTTTGTCTGCGCTGTTGATGATCTAGAAGCTGTTAACAGTCAGCTGATAGGGGGTGGGGGGAACAGATGAAAATCTGTCCCCCACACCCCTTAGTGCTCAGAAGTTCAGTGCTGAGGTGCCAGCCAGAGAGCACCCAGAGGAGGAACGCGAAGCTCAACCGAGTAGGGGCGTCCATTCCAGGGGATCTCTTCAGCAACGAGCTCACCAATATTAACGACTCCTGAACCACCATATTGTGGATCATCCGTATTGACGACCTCTTGCCAGGTTCCCGCATGAGGCAGGCCGATGCGGTAGCCCTCGTGGGGGTTACCAGCGAAGTTCACCACGCACACAAGCTCATCCTTAGCGCGGTGGCCGCTGGTGGCCTCGGACTTACGGATATAAGAGATCAGGTTGTGATCGCCATCGGAGGCATCAATCCATTCGAAACCTGTGTAGGTGTCGTTCCACAGTGCTGAGTGGGTACGGTAGAGCTCGTTGAGGCGCGCAACCAAAGCTGCCATTCCGGCATGGTCGGGCTGATCGTAGAGCCACCAATCCAGGGAGTAGCTTTCATTCCACTCTTGTTCCTGTGCAAATTCCTGACCCATGAAGATCAGCTGCTTACCGGGATGCGACCACTGGTAGGCGAAGAGTGAACGCAAGCCAGCCATCTGTTGCCAGTGATCACCGGGCATCTTGGAGACAAGCGCGCCCTTGCCGTGAACGACCTCGTCATGAGACAGAGGCAGCACGTAGTTCTCTGAGAAGGCGTAAACCAGTGAGAAGGTCAGCTCACCGTGATGCCAACGACGGTTCACAGGATCTTCAGAGAGATAGCGCAGGGTGTCATTCATCCACCCCATGTTCCATTTCATTCCAAAGCCTAGGCCGCCGCCAGAGGTCGGAGCGGTAACTCCGGGCCATGCGGTCGATTCTTCGGCAATCATGACAATTCCAGGATGCAGGCGGTAGGAGGTTGCAGTTGCTTCCTGAAGGAAGGAGATCGCCTCAAGATTCTCACGCCCGCCGTATTGGTTTGGACGCCACTGGCCGTCCTTACGCGAATAATCCAGATAGAGCATGGAGGCAACGGCATCAACGCGTAGGCCGTCGATGTGGAATTGATCAAGCCAATACAGTGCGTTTGCGACCAAGAAGTTTCGCACTTCAATGCGGCCGAAATTAAAGACGTAGGTGCCCCAATCGGGATGCTCACCGCGCAGCGGATCGGGATCTTCATATAACGGGGTACCGTCGAAGCGCGCCAGTGCCCAATCATCCTTGGGGAAGTGGGCCGGAACCCAGTCCAAGATCACGCCGATACCTTCTTGGTGGAGACGGTCCACAAGGTAACGGAAATCGTCGGGAGTGCCATAACGCGAGGTCGGTGCGTAATAGGAAGTGACTTGGTAACCCCAAGACCCGCCGAAGGGATGCTCAGCAAGAGGCATAAATTCGACGTGGGTGAACCCCATCTTCTTGACGTAGGGGATTAACTCATCGGCCAAACCGCGGTAACCCAGATCCTGCTTCCAAGAGCCTGCGTGAACCTCGTAAATCGACATGGGGCCGTTGTGAGGGTTGACATCCTCACGTGCGCGAAGCCAGTCTTCGTCGTTCCATGTGTGGAAGACATCGGTGACGACCGAGGCCGTGGCCGGGGGAATTTCCGTTGCCCGAGCCATGGGGTCTGCTTTTTGGAACCAGTTTCCTGATGGTCCTTGGATTTCGAACTTGTAGCGGGCGCCGACACCAACGCCGGGAATGAAGAGTTCCCACACTCCGGAAGCACCCATTGTACGCATGGCGTGTCCGGTGCCATCCCAGAAATTGAAGTCACCGACAACGCGCACGGCCTGTGCGTTAGGGGCCCACACTGCGAAGGCGACACCATCGACGGGCCCCATGACACCATCAAAATGCATGAGGTGGGCACCCAAGACCTCCCAGAGGCGCTCATGGCGTCCTTCGGAGATCAGATAGGTATCCATTTCACCAACGGTCGGGAGGAACCTGTAGGGGTCGTCAACGACCTGCGAATGATCTCCGTAGGTCACGCGCAGTCGGTAGTCGGGAATATCTTCTGCAGCGAAGACACATACCCAAACACCCCCGTGTTCGTGGGTTGCCGGGTAGGTATGGTCCTGAGTGAGCACCTCGACCGAATCGGCCAGATGGTGAACGCTGCGGATCGTAACAACACCGTCATTGAGGTGTGCTCCCAGCACATCGTGGGGGAGAGGATAGCGCCCTTCGGCTACCGCATCGAGGACGTCTGTGGCCACTGCTGTCGCTTGAGGTTCCATGTGTTCATCATCTCACGTTTAAAGAAGATCCAATAATTACTCGGTTTCGATGGTCATGACATGACCCAATCGATCCCAGGGGGACAGGCGTACCCAATTGGTACGTGACCAGGAATAACGCTGTCCGTCGAGCTCATCGACAACGGTAAAGTTTGCCGATGATGTCCCCAAAGAGAGTCCGCTCAAATCAATATCGATTTCTCCTTCAACCGTGTTTTCCGGGTCCAAGGAGATTACGACGATGACTGTATCGGGCAATCCGGTCGGTGAGAATCGAGCGGGGACATGCTTGGAGAAGCACAGGATCTTCTCCGAGGTCGTGGGGTGGATGCGAAGATCGTGAAGCTGGCGCAGTGCTGGGTGACGTTCACGAGCGCTATTGAGAAGTGTGAGTAGAGTCGGGATTCCCGTCTCCTGGGCAAGCTTTGGATCACGAGGCCGGAATTCGTATTTCTCGTTATCGTTGGGTTCCTCGGCACCCTCGCGTTGAATATTCTCAACCCACTCGTATCCCGAGTAGATTCCCCATGAAGGTGCTCCGAGTGCGGCCAGCATCGCGCGAATTGCGAAGATTGCACTTCCCCCAGAGGTCATTTGAGGAGTGAGAATATCGTGTGTCGTCGGCCAGAAGGTCGGACGAATAAGGTGCGCGGTATCGTGTGCGAGCTCCTGAAGATATTCCTCGATTTCTTGCTTTTCGATTCTCCATGCGAAGTAGGTGTAGGACTGGTCAAAGCCAACCGCGCCCAGAGTGCGCATCATCGCGGGGCGGGTGAAAGCCTCGGCAAGGAAAATAACTTCCGGATGACGAGTATGGATTTCTTCTAGGAGCCGTTCCCAGAAAGGAATGGGTTTTGTGTGAGGGTTATCGACACGGAAGATTGTCACCCCGTGGGAAATCCACAATTCGAGCATGTCACGAATTGCTGCGTAGATTCCTTCTGGGTCTCGATCGAAGTTTAGGGGATAAATGTCCTGATATTTCTTCGGTGGGTTCTCTGCGTAGGCGATCGAGCCATCTGCGCGTTGGGTGAACCATTCTGGATGCTCGCTGACCCACGGGTGGTCGGGGGAACACTGAAGTGCGATGTCCAGTGCAACTTCTAAGCCCAGCTCTTTTGACTGCGCGACAAAATAATCAAAATCATCGAAAGTGCCCAACTCAGGGTGAATGGCATCATGCCCGCCCTCCCTGGAACCGATGCCGTAGGGGCTGCCGGGTTCGCCTCTGTGAGCAACCAGAGAGTTATTCTTTCCCTTTCGATTGGTTAAACCGATCGGGTGAATTGGCGTCAAATAGACGACGTTGAAGCCCATAGACGCGATACGGGGCAGCTCCTCGGTTGCAGTGCGCAAGGTTCCCGATACCCAGTGTCCTTTCTTGTCTTGGAAAGCACCGTGTGAACGGGGGAAGATCTCATACCACGCACCTGCGAGCGCACGGTTTCGGGCAACGTACAGGGGGAAACTACGAGTTGAGCCGTAGAGGTCTCGGAGTGGGAAATTACGGAAGACTGCGCGCACCGGAGCAGCCAGGCCAGCGGAGAGACGACGCTGGGGAGTTTGACTGGTATCGCGTAGGGCCTGTGCGGCAGCAAGTAGGGTTTGAATGCCTGCTCGACTTGGCTGCTTTTGAGAAGGATTGTTTAGTGCCTCTCCGCGCGCGGCGCGTTCCATCAAGAGTGCGCCTTCTTCGAGCATAAGTTCGACGTCGACCTCGGCTCCAATCTTCACTGAGGCGTCGTGACGCCAGGTCGCGTAGGGGTCTGACCATGTATCAATGCGGAAACTCCACTTGCCAACCGCGTCTGGCATCAGCCACGCTTCGTAGCGGTCAAGGCCGGGAGCAATGTCATGCATGAGGGCGCGTGAATGGATAGAGCCATTGGGGCGAATGAGAACTGCCTCGGCGGCGTAGGCATCATGGCCCTCTCTGAAGACGGTTGCTCGGATAGGAAATGCCTCAAAAACCGTTGCTTTAGCCGGCAAATTCCCGTCCTCGACGACGGGGAAAACTTCGGTGGCCGGGATGCGTGGAAGTAGTGTCTCGTTCACATACTCAAGCCTAATGGATACTGTGACGATCGACATACTCAGAAGGGCAAAAGGCACGGAAGAGTCTATAAAAAGGTGGTGGTTACTTCCGCAGAAGTAACCACCACCTTGAACGTAACAAGAAGCTCAGTAGACCATGTGCATCGCTTCACGGACCTCGTTCAAGGTCTTTTCTGCACGTTCGTTTGCCTTCTCATTGCCTTGGCGGAGGATCGAGAGCAGGTATCCCGGATCAGCCGCTAGCTCGGCACGACGTGCACGGATCGGCGCAAGCATTTCGTTCAGGGCCTCTGTAACGGTTGCCTTGAGCGCGCCGCCGCCACCATCACCGATACCTTCGGCGATAACTACCGGATCCTCGCCGGTCGCCAACGAAGCAAGCATCAGCAAATTGGCTACCTCGGGACGATTCTCAGGATCGTAGGTGATGTGACGATCTGAATCAGTCTTTGCGCGCTTTAAGATTTTTGCAGTCTCATCTGCGGTCATTGCCAATTCGATCGTGTTGCCGCGAGACTTTGACATCTTCGTTCCGTCCGTTCCCAAGAGCAGGGGAGTCTCTGAAAGAAGCGCATCCGGACGGGGGAATACAGCTCGCTTGGGGTCGACGCGACCGTAACGCTTATCGAAGCGCTGAGCAATCAGACGGGTCTGCTCAATGTGAGGGAGCTGGTCTTGCCCGACAGGAACGATATTCGCCTTGCAGAAGAGGATGTCACAGGCCTGGTGCACCGGGTAGGTCAACATCAAACCGGTCATTGCACGGCCGTCGGTCGCTTCCAACTCTGCCTTAACCGTTGGGTTACGGTGCAGCTCGGCCTCGGTAACCAAGGAAAGGAAAGGAAGCATGAGCTGGTTCAGCGCAGGAATTGACGAGTGGTTAAAGATTGTCGTCTTTTCCGGATCCAAGCCAACTGCGAGGTAGTCAGTGACCAAGCCAAGGACGCGCTCTTGAATGGGGCCGACAGCGTCGCGGTCTGTGATGACCTGATAGTCAGCTACAAGCACCCACGTATCGACTCCGCGTTCTTGAAGGAGAACGCGGTTTCGCAGGGTACCGAAGTAGTGACCGAGGTGTAGGCGTCCTGTTGGGCGGTCACCGGTAAGCACGCGAAAACGCGTGGGATCTTGGTCGATTGCCTCGTCAATTTCCTTCGAACGCGCAAGAGAACGCGCAAGAGAAGCATCAGAGGTGGATTGCTCGAGAGTTTCTTCGCTGGTAGTCACCAGCTCAGTTTAGCGTGATCACTGCGCGGGCGAAGAGTCCACGGATGAGAGGTAGATATGCATGCTGAAAGGATCCATGGAAACTGTTGCATCCGAAGCCTTGTAATCCAGAGTACGTGGCAAGGTCACCGCATCGTTCATAGAGGTAACACCGCCGTCGTCGATCTGGCTCCATGCACTATCGAAAACGTGCACCCACTGGACCCCTCGGCCTCGGGGAAGAAGAACATTGCGGTCCGCTGTTGTTCCGTTGAAGAGAACAAGAGCGTCACGAGAACGGTAGGGAGTTCCTGAACGCAGCATTTGGAAAACGCGTGAATCGGGTGATGTCCATACCTCGTCACGCATGGGAACCCCACCAGTGTCATACCACGAGAGCTCTGGAAGCGTATCGTCATGAGGCTCGGATCCGGAGAAAAACTTCATTGGCCGCAGTGCAGGATGCGCTCGGCGCAATGCAAGAAGCCAACGGACGATCTCGAGCTGTTCCTTTTGGAGTTCAGAGAGGTCCCAGTCGATCCACGAAATGGGCGAATCTTGACAGTAGGCGTTGTTATTACCAAATTGCGTGCGCGAAAACTCATCTCCCGCGACCAGCATGGGTGTTCCAGAGGAAACAAGGAGCGTGGCAAGAAGATTGCGTTGTGAGCGCTGGCGCGCGGGGACAATGTCTTCAACAAAGCCGGTGATATCACGGACATCGGGGTCAGCACCAAGAATTGGCGCCGCCAAAGCTCCCTCAAGACCGTGGTTCCACGAGTGGTTGTTATCCGAACCGTCTCGGTTTTCTTCCAGGTTTGCCAAGTTGTGCTTATGGTCAAATGCCGTAAGGTCGGCCAAAGTAAAGCCGTCATGTGCCGTCACAAAATTGACAGATGCCCCGGGACCGCGAAGGTATCCAACGCCGTGGCCAAAGAGATCTTGAGAACCCGAAAGACGAGTTGCGAGCTCATTGGCTCCACTAGCCGGCCGGCCCGCAGTAATCTCTCGCAAGTCAGAAAGCCAGAAGCTACGAACGGTATCGCGGAAACGGTCATTCCACTCGCAGAAAGGATCGGGGAAATTACCGGTCTGCCACCCGCCTAAACCAACGTCCCAAGGCTCTGCGATGAGCTTGACCTCGCGAAGCAGGGGATCTGAGCCCATAGCAATGAGCAAGGGATGTAGAGGAGTAAAACCGGTCGAAAGACGCCCGATAGTCGCAGCGAGATCAAAGCGGAATCCATCAATTCCCATGCTGGCTACCCAGTAGCGTAGTGAATCCAAGATAAGAGAAATCACCTGGGGGTGATCGGTATTCAGTGTGTTGCCGCACCCCGTCGTATCGATGATCTGTGAGGGGTAGGCGTCGGTTCGCCTGTAGTACAGAGGGGAATCAAGCCCGCGCAATGACAGCGTCGGACCGGTGTCTCCGCTCTCGCAGGTGTGGTTATAGACCACGTCAAGGATCACTTCAATCCCGGCCTCATGGAGGATTGAGACCATCCCGCGGAATTCGTCAATCACGGCCTGTGGGCCTCGTGCGCGAGCGGCGGCGCTGGCATAGGAAGGTTCAGGGCTAAAGAAGGAGAGGGTGGAGTATCCCCAATAATTCGTCAAGCCGCGCTCAACTAAGAAGGGTTCATCGGACTTTGCATGGATCGGGAGAAGCTCGACAGAGGTCACTCCCAACTCTTTGAGATAACGAACGGATGCGGGATGAGCAAGACCCGCATAGGTCCCTCGCAGATTGGGGGGAACCTCCGACATATTCTGCGTGAAGCCTTTGACATGTAACTCGTAGATAACGGTCTCATCCAAAGGAACCTTTGGCTGTGGGGTAATGCGAAATGAGGTGTCAACAACCACGCTATGAGCGTTAAAAGGCGCCGAATCAGTTGTTGAAGGCTCCAGCGGGTAAGAGACCGGGTAAAAATCCTCATCGACTTGGTGCGCGTAGACCTCGGGACGAATGTCGACAGCACCTGCGAGGCCACGGCCATAGGGATCGACCAGAAGCTTGTTCTCGTTAAAGAACAGGCCGGCATCGGGGTCCCAAGGGCCTTCCGCACGGAAACCGTAGTGGGTTCCAAGGCCAAAACCTTCGATATGTCCATGCCAGATGCCATGATCGGGACCAAGAAGACGATAACGCTGCTCAAAACCGGTATCCGGATCAATGACACAGAAGTCAACTTGGGTAGCACGTGTCGATACCACAGCAATGTTGAGACCTGATCCAGAAACGGTGACGCCCAGTTGGCGATAGTGAGGATGAGGTTGCGTAACGGCGTGGTAGACGTAATTCGCCTGTTGTGACATTGCCGCCCCTTTTTTTCATGTCAGAACTGAGAACATCATAGTCGTATCCGTCCGGTGGCACACATAGAGCTGCGCGTATCAGCACCGATATGGCACTCTGGATACATGAGGATTGCAGTTCTGGTCAAACAGGTTCCTGATACAAGCTCGGACCGGCGTTTTGAAGACTTACGTTTGGTGCGCGGTGAAGACGATGTCCTAAATGAAGGCGACGAACACGCAGTGGAAGCTGCGGCTGATCTTGTGCGCACTCACGGAGGTGAAGTCGTTGCGGTGAGCATGGGGCCAGAAGATGCCAGTGATGCACTGATTCGTGCGCTGGCACTTGGTGCCGATAGCGCTTATCTGCTCTCTGATCCCAAGCTTGAAGGCGCGGATGTCACCGTTTCAGCGCGTGCGCTCGCGGCTTTGCTGACACTGCTGGCGGATGAAGAACCTTTCGACCTGATCATCGCTGGGATGGCAGCAGCGGATTCGATGACTTCGATGCTTCCCGCGGCGCTTGCTGCGCTCCTTGGCCTTCCTTTGGTCTCGCAGGCTCGAGAGTTGAATGTTGATGTCGAGCGCTCAAGCCTTACCGCCTCGCGAAGCGTTGATGGTGTTGATGAATCTCTCGAAGCGCCTTTCCCTGCGGTTATTTCTGTTTCAGATCAGCTCAACGAGCCGCGTTTCCCCGGTTTTAAAGACCTCAAGGCTGCTCGGATGAAGCCCTTAGTTCGTGCCGAACTTGATGACATTGCCGAGTGTGATCCCAGCGGAGTGCTCTCATCTGTTCTGGCTTCTGGACTCGATGCAATGCCTCTGCGCGTAGAGTCAATCGAGGAACATCAGCGTGGCGGATCAGGCGAGGTATTCCCTGATACTGGTGATGGTGGCACGCGTCTTGCGGAATTCATTGAGGAGAAGTTGAAGTGAAGGGTTTGTTGAACTCGGCGGTCCTCGTTCTTGACCTGGTGTCCTCTGAAGGAACAATTGACGCCCGTCACAAGGACATCGTCGCTCAGGCTCACGAGTGCTGCGACGAGCTGCATGCTGTTGTCTTGTGCCCCGAGGTCCCTGATTCCCTTGGAGTGGAATTGGGACGAATTGGCGTGTCCTCTGTGATCCCGATTATCTGCCCCGAGGCCGCGCTTACGACATCGGCCCTGCTTCCTTCGCTGGAATCTGCGTACCGAAGCCTCAATCTCTTTGGAGCGCCGATTTTCTTTGCCACACGTTTCCTTGACCGTGAGTGTGCTGCATCCCTTGCCGTAATTTTGGGTGGGTGCGCCATTGCCGAGGCCGTCGAAATTCACGTTGAAGAGGATCGTTTGCGCGCGACGACGGATGCTCTTGGCGGCTCGTGGAGGGGAGAAGTCCTTGCCACGGCTGCACCTGCCTGCGTGTGTCTGCGTTCGCGCGGCCTCGTTCCTGAAGAGGCTGACAGCCAGTGCAAGGTGGGTGAGCCTATTGTGCTCTCCCTGAGCGATAAGACCACCAGGGTTCACGAGCGTGCGTACCAAAGTGGGGACGGTCGTCCGAAGGTGACTGAAGCTCAGGTCGTTGTAGTTGGTGGCCGAGGCGCAGGGCAGGATTGGAGTTTGGTCGAAGATCTTGCTGATGCTTTGGGCGCTGGGATCGGTGCAACGCGTGATGCTGTTGATGAAGGCTGGGCAAGGCGTAGCGCGCAAATCGGCCAAACTGGCGTCACGATTGCTCCCAAGCTCTATATCTCTCTTGGTGTTTCAGGTGCAATTCATCACACGATTGGAATGATGTCCTCGGGAACGATCGTTGCAGTCTGTGATGACCCAGATGCTCCGATCTTCGAAATTGCTGATTTCGGAGTTGTCGGAGATCTGTACGAAATTGTTCCCCAAGCGCTGGAGCATATTCGCGCGTGGCGTGCGAATGAGCCCCAGGACAACTGAAAGACACCCGTGTCGCACTATCTTGATCACGCCGGTTCCACACCCCTGGCACCCGGAGTTCGTCAGGCCTGGCTTGACGCCCAAGACGCCCTCAGTCAGCGTCCTGGGAATCCCGCGGCTCTTCATGCTGGTGGCCGTTCCGCTAAGCGTTTGTTGGAGGACGCGCGTGAACGCGTAGGCGCAGCCGTTGGTGCATCTCGCCCGGAGGTTGTTTTTACCTCGGGTGCGACAGAATCAGATGCGCTGGCGCTTGTTGCTGCCTCTCGGGGGATGCGCAGGGCCGACGCCGGACGCGTCGATGTTTGGATGTCTCCGGTCGAGCATGACGCGGTCAGTGAGCAGGGCGAAGTCCTGCGTCGAGAGGGCTTTACGCCCCGGATCTTTGCGGTGAATTCTTCGGGGCGTGTGGAGTATTCGGATTTAGGACCAGCAGAGTTTGAACGCGCGGCATTAATGTCAATGACGTGGGTGTGTTCTGAGCTTGGAACCATTGAACCAGTGGGCGAATTTGCCAGCTTTGTTCACGACGCGCAGACGGAACAAGCGCCTCTTCTGCATTCGGACGCAGCTCAAGCAATTGGCTACTGTGACGTTAATTTTGCTCAGTCTGGCTTAGATCTATTATCGATCGGTGGTCATAAAGTCGGTGCTCCTGTTGGTACGGGTGCACTGATCGTCCGTCGGGGCATCAAGATGGTCACTGAC
>CALHID010000092.1 GCA_938030835.1 uncultured Actinomyces sp.
GCTTCGTGAAAAGATCGGTGTCTTCTTTGGCAATCCCGAAACTACGACCGGTGGTAAGGCTCTGAAGTTCTACGCCTCTGTCCGCATTGATGTTCGCCGAATTGAAACACTGAAGGAAGCTGGAGCTCCCGTCGGTAACCGTACCCGCGCAAAGATCGTCAAGAACAAGATGGCTCCGCCTTTCAAGCAGGCAGAGTTCGATATCGTCTACGGGAAGGGTATCTCCCGCGAAGGCTCGATTATCGACATGGGCGTGGAAACTGGCATTATCCGTAAGTCTGGCTCTTGGTTTACCTATGGTGATGATCAGCTTGGGCAGGGCAAGGAAAATGTCCGCCAGTTCCTCTCGGATAATCCTGAATTGGCCAATGAAATTGAACAGAAAATCTTGGTTTCTTTGGGAATCGGCGTACAAGATGGTGAACTGACAGAACCTACTGCGTCAGACATCGATGACTCGCTTGAGGATGCTGGCTTCTAGCCAATGGTCCGCTATTACGACCCAGAGACCACATCGGAAGAGGATGTTCGTCCGCGCACGCGCACTAAGAGTCCGGCAGAACGTCAGGCTCTTATGCGCCAGCGCAATGCTGCTCTAGAAGGACAAGCCGCATTTGAGGCTGCGCGTGAAGTAGCCCTTCGGCAGCTCGACGTTCGTGCCCGTTCACGAAGCGAATTAGAAACCGCAATAACCAGTCGCGGCTTTTCTTCTGAAGTGGCCACCTCCGTTATCGAACGCCTCACTCAATTGGGCTTGGTAGATGACCTTGCCTTTGCGCGTGCCTTTTCTCGGGGACGTTTCGAGGCAGGTGGGAAAACAGGTTCTGCACTTCGCATTGATCTTCATCGGAAGGGGGTCTCCCCGGAGATCATCGATACCGTGCTCTCAGAAATCGGTGCCGATGAACAATTTGAGCGTGCTCTGAACCTTGCTCAGAAGAAGATGCGTTCGATGCCAAAATGTGATGACCAGGTTGCGCGTCGACGTATTTTTTCAATGCTTGGGCGCAAGGGATATCCTCCTCGGGTTTGTATACGCGTGCTAGATGCAATCCTCGAAGGGAGTGGCGATGAGTACTGAAGATGCTATCTGTCAAGAACTGATTACCGATCTAAGCAATGCTGGCCTCACCGTTGCTGTTGCTGAATCCTTAACCGGTGGTCTTTTGTGCGCGGCTTTCGTTCATGTGCCGGGTGCCTCAAGCGCTGTGCGTGGGGGAGTGTGCACCTACGCGACAGACACGAAGCATTCGGTTTTGAAGGTGAGCGATCAACGCCTTGCACAGACCGGGCCCGTTGATGATGAAGTTGCTCGACAAATGGCACACGGAGTTCGCGCACTCATGGGTGCGGATTTCGGTTTATCAACGACTGGTGTCGCTGGTCCGGGACCTGCTGATGGGCATCCCGCAGGAACGGTCTATGTGGGGTGTGCGTGGGAAGGTGGCTCGCGGGTACAGCGACTTGATCTAAGTGGAGACCGCGACCAGGTCCGGCAGGGAGCAGTGATCGCTGCACTTGAACTATTTAGGGAAGTACTGAAAGCGACACCAAATATCCATACGCGCTAGAATTCAACGACGATGAGTGCTGAAATGATGGACTTCCCGCGAACCTACGCGGTACGCACCCTTGGGTGCCAGATGAATGAGCATGACTCCGAACGTATTTCGGGCCTCTTAGAGAAGGCGGGCTTGGTCCCAGTCGATCGTGTTCCTGCCGCTGCAGCGCGTGCAACTGATGCAGGTGACATGGGTGCAGACGTCATTGTTATCAACACTTGCTCTGTTCGTGAGAATGCCGCAACGCGTTTATTTGGAAACCTTGGGCAGCTTGCAGCAGTCAAGCGTGAACGTCCAGGAATGCAGATTGCGGTGGGCGGTTGCCTTGCCCAACAGATGCGTGACGGGATCATTGAAAAAGCCCCCTGGGTCGATGCAGTTTTCGGTACGCACAATATTGATGTCCTTCCTGCGCTTCTTCGCCGTGCAGAGCACAATCGTGAAGCTGCTGTTGAAATTGAAGAATCCCTGAAGGTTTTTCCTTCAACACTTCCCACTCACCGTGAAAGTGCGTACGCAGCGTGGGTCTCAATCTCAGTTGGCTGTAATAACACCTGCACCTTCTGCATCGTTCCGCACCTTCGCGGAAAAGAACGTGATCGCCGTCCCGGTGAAATTCTTGAAGAAGTGCAAGCTGTTGTTGATGAAGGTGCAATTGAAGTTACCCTTCTGGGACAAAACGTTAACTCTTACGGAGTTAGCTTCGGTCAGCGTGGTGCTTTCGCTGATCTTCTGCGAGCCGTAGGCAAGATTGACGGTTTGGAACGAGTTCGTTTCACCAGCCCACACCCGGCGGCCTTTACTGATGACGTTATTGAGGCGATGGCCGAGACCCCAACTGTCATGCCTTCTTTGCACATGCCGCTTCAGTCGGGTTCGGACGCGGTCCTGCGTCAGATGCGCCGCTCCTACCGCCGTGATCGTTTCATGGGAATTCTTTCGCGAGTGCGCGCTGCAATTCCCGACGCAGCAATTACCACGGACATCATTGTTGGATTCCCGGGAGAGACTGAAGAAGACTTCCAACAGACTCTCGAAGTTGTTGAAGAAGCGCGCTTCAGTTCTGCCTTCACTTTCCTTTACTCTCCGCGTCCCGGTACTCCGGCAGCGGACCGAGAGGACCAAGTGCCACAGGACGTTGCTCTTGAACGCTACAAGCGCCTCTTGGCTCTGCAGGAGCGCATTTGCGCCGAGGACAATGCAGCACTCGTCGGAAATGAAGTTGAGGTGCTTGTTGCCGCAGGAGAAGGGCGAAAAGACGGAGCGACCCACCGTATTTCGGGGCGCGCACGTGATAACCGTTTGGTTCACGTTGCCCTTCCTCTGGGGATGAGTGAAGCAGATCGTCCGCGTCCCGGTGACATGCTTCGCGCTCGTGTCACACACGGAGCACCTCACCACCTCATTGCCGATTCGGCATTGGAAGATGGCGGTCTCTTTGAACTTCGCCGGACCCGTGCGGGAGATGCGTGGCAAAAGCGTCAGGCGCACGAAGAAGATTCGAAGATCTCCCTTGGTATGCCTCGCATCCGTATCGGGGCCCCGAATGGAAATGCCTG
>CALHID010000093.1 GCA_938030835.1 uncultured Actinomyces sp.
TGGTCGGCGAGGCCAACAAGTACGTTGCAGATACTGAGCCCTTCAAGCTCAAGGCCCCCGAAGAACGCGAGCGCTTGGCGACCGTGTTGTGGACACTCGCACAGGCCGTGGCTGACCTCAACCTCATGCTTTCGCCCTTCCTCCCTCACGCAGCAAATGTCGTCGATCGCGTCATGGGCGGCGCGGGCGAGATCGCTCCCATGCCCTACATCAAGGAAGTTGAGGAGCTGGACCCCGAGGTTCTTCCCGCAGACTTCGAAGGCCGTACGGGATACCCGGTCATTACCGGCGACTACACGAATGTTCCCACGTGGGAGCGTCACGACATTGTCGTTGGTACCCCGATCGAGAAACCGACCCCGGTCTTCCAAAAGCTTGACGAGGCCATCGTTGAGGAGGAGCTTGCGCGCTACGCGGAGTCTCGCCCTGACGATGTGACGGGAGCCTGAGCTTTTAGCTGTTGAGTGTGTGGCCCAAGCCTTTTGGCTTGGGCCACACACCTTTTCTGGGGTAAGGAAAACGGAAGAGGATCGTGCCCGCTTGTTGGGCGCGCGGCCTCGACACGGGCTAGCGGGCGCTTTCCCAGCTAGCGCTTCTTACGTGTCATCACGGTGCTGACTCCCGCAATGATAATGAGGAGCACACCCATGATTGCCAGGGTCCCAATGGCCACCAGTGCGAGGTTTGCCGCCTTGACGAAGGCCATGGCGATCAGCGCGATAGCGGTGAAGATAATGATGCACGCCCAGAGAAGCTGCCCGATGCGCACGCCCCGATAGGGAGCTTCCTTCACGTCCTCGGCTGACCACACGTGAGCGGGAGGAACAATCGGGGTATTTTGCGGCTCAAATGTGTGTTCCGAGGCCGGGGTAAAGTCGGGCGTCGCCCCTTCCCCCGCGCCTGCCGCGGCGCCTGTCCAGGCTGTAGAAGTATCGGGTGCCTCGGCCTCGGTGTCGGCGCCGGTGTTGGTATCGGCCTCGGTGTCAGTGTCGGCAGAAGACTCTTGACTTTCAATCGGAGCATCTGCGAAGGAAGGCAGTGGTTTTGTTTCGTCGTCACCGACCGGCAGGGGAGTGGTCTGGTCAAAGTCGTTTGTACTCATGACAATTCCTTTCAGTGCTGGCCGGCTGCGGGAGATTCAGAGGACGCGCTTGGCGAAGGCGACTGGCTCTGGTTGGCTGATGGAGAAGTTCCCGTGGAAGGAGTAACGCTGGGAGTGGGAATCGCGGAAGGCCAGGGATCCCGGTCGACAGAGCTTCCCGTTTCGTCGATGTCCAGAGTGACAAGCTGGTTTGCATTGAGGTAAACAGTGATTCCCTGGCCTTCCTTCCAACTGGGAGAGGTCAGAACGGTCGGGCTATTACTGTCAAAGCCCCTCCAATTTTGGTCGCCACTGAGATCAAGATCGAAGGTAATCGGTTGCTTCTGAGTAACGATGCGAATGGGCTGACCATCGCGAACTCGGATGTTTGCGTAGGGAATCACCTGGGCGTTAACGGTGACGTCCTTGGTGAGGCCATCGGGCGCATGCGAGAGGTCGAGCTCAAGATTGATGACATTGGAGCCGTTGGAACTTCCAATTGTTTCTGAGCGCCAATCGGCATCGGTATTAATGTTTCCCGCCACGGATGAGTAGTGGAGTGGAACGGTGGTGGAGTATGCCATTCCTCCCAGCAGCGCTGGAATTGCGAAGAACATGCCCAATACCGACAAGATGGTGAGCATGACCGAGGAACGATCGCGAAGAGCGGCGATCAGGTGTGTGATGCCAACAATGAGCAGACAGGCGGCTGCGCCAGTTAAGGCAATCTGTACGCTTCGATCAACCTGTTCCGGGGTGCTGTATCCATTTCGGTAGAGCAGGAAGAAAGTTCCTGCCAGAGCAAGGAAGACCAGCCCGTAGACGCATAAGACCAGCGCGCGGGGGACGACTCGAGAACGGAGTGGGGGCTGCGTTGCAAAGGGCGCGAAACGCTTTCCTGCGCTTTGAGGAATTGTTTGTCCGGAGGCCTGGGGCTGAGATTCACCGGGGGTGAAGGGAGTCTGGACCGGTGGAGTTTGAACAGGGGCCTGAGCCGCTGTTGTCTGTGCCGCCGCAGGCGGTGCGGGAGGGAAAGAATAGTAGTCCGAAGATGTCGGGCCACCCTGCGTACGCCAATCAGGAGTTGTATCTGGCATGGTTTCTTCTCCTTGGGGAGATGCAGGAGTAAAGGGGGATGACGCCGCCTGGGACGTTGGCTGCGCAGATGGTGTCGCACTCCAGTACTGACCCTGTGCGGGGCCCGTCTGCCTGGGCTTTGCAAGCAGGACCGCAATCACGACAATTGCGACGGGGAAGACCAGAAACAGAGGAATCCACACGAAAGCGTGAAAGAGACCGAGCGTGATTCCTGAAGTCCCACCGCCAAAGACCGCCAAGAGGATCGCTCCGATGATCGCAGCATCGAAATTACCCTTGAGCATTTCGTCAACGTGGATACGGCCATCTTTGGCCTCGGGAAGGAAAACCCACGCTAAGGCGTAGAGGACGCACACTGCGGGGAAGAAGAGCGAAGCAACAACGACGGCAATTCTGAGGGAGTTCACGTCCCATCCATAGCGCTGTGCCAAACCTTGGCACACGCCTCCGATGACGCGTGGCTCTCCACGGAAGAAGCCGGAGTAACGCAACGATTTCATGAATCCTTTGTTCATGATTCCACTGTGCCCGTATGACTGGCGAAAAGATATGGGGGGATGCCCTGATCGATCCCCGATTCTTTCCCCAGCCTTGCGCTTCCACTCCCGATTCGTGTGAAGATACAGATGTGAGCAATGAGCAGCAAGTGTGGCAGTCGGGCGAGCAGAAGCCCCGTGGGTATCAGTGGAACCCACCCGAGCTGCGCGAACCCACACGTGTTCTGCATCGCTCCAGCGCATCTTCAACCGATATGCCTCTGCCTTGGATCGGCGGGGTCTGTGCGGGAATTGCCTCGATGCTCGGTGTGTCTGCCGGAATCATTCGCTTTGCATTCGTGGCGGCCCTGCCCGCTTTCGCGGTTCCGCTTTTCGTGTATCTGTGGCTGTGGCTTACTCTTCCCGACGATCCCGGCACTTCCCCAAGCACCCCCGAACGTCTACGT
>CALHID010000094.1 GCA_938030835.1 uncultured Actinomyces sp.
AACGCGTCCAGCGAAAGCTGCTGAAGGCCTCGAAGGGGCGTGGAATAGCGAAGATGACTGGAGCGAGCAGAAAGTCGGTCTTCGCGTCAGCTCGGATAAGAAAATCCGTAAGGTCAAAAGGGACCTCGACGCTAAGGCGCGAGCGTGGGTAGAAGGGCGTAGTGATGACCAACAGTGATGCTGCGCTCTCAATTCTTGAGCAGAAGAATGCCCATCTGAGTGCGGCTCTTACTCAGGCGCGTCAAGAACTTCTCCGCCTGAGGGAACAACTCAAGCATTTAAATCAGCCACCGCTGACCCTGGGAGTTTTACATCGCGCGCAGCCGTCTTCGCGTGTGCTTGAAGTCTATCTTTCAGGCCGCCTTATGCGTCTTGCGGCTGATACTTCTCTTGACATCACGTCAATTTCGCCGGGGCAACAGGTCCTTATTGACGACAAGATGATTGTTGTCGGGATCGGCGAATATTCGCGAACCGGTGAGCTTGCACAGGTTGCGGAACTTATTGGGGTGGATCGCGCTGTAGTGACTGCCGAAGCCGGAAGCCATCGCATTGTTGAACTTGCTGGTCCGCTACGCCACGGCACTCTTCGGCCCGGAGAGAGCGTCTTGGTTGACCCTCGTACTTCCTTTGCCTATGAACGTGTTATTCGCCAAGACGTCGAGCAGCTTCTCACTCCTGAAATTCCCGATGTTACTTTCGATGACATCGGCGGACTAGATGCTCAGATTGAGACAATTCGGCAGGCAATTGAACTTCCCCTGCGTCATCCTGAGCTATATCGGCAATACGGTTTGCGGCCGACAAAGGGAATTTTGCTCTATGGGCCCCCGGGTTCAGGAAAGACGCTGATCGCCCAGGCGCTAGCACGATCATTACGCGAGTTTAGCTCTTCAGGTGAAGGTTATTTCCTCTCAATTAAGGGCCCTGAACTTCTCACGAAGTTCGTTGGCGAGACAGAACGGCAGATCCGTGCAATTTTCGCGCGGGCTCGTGCCTTGGCTTCGTCGAAGGTCCCAGTCGTGATCTTCTTCGATGAGATGGAAGCTCTTTTCAGAACACGCGGTACTGGAATTTCTTCCGATGTCGAGACAATGGTTGTTCCTCAGCTGCTCGCTGAAATGGACGGTGTCGAAAGTCTTGACAACGTAGTCATTGTTGGTGCCTCAAACCGGGCTGACATGATCGATCCAGCTGTTTTACGCCCCGGAAGACTTGATGTGCGTATCCGCATTGATCGCCCAGATGAACGTGCAGCGAAGGATATTTTCAGAAAGCATCTCGACCACTCTGTGCCGCTTGCGCAAAACGGTCAGCATCTCAGCCATGAAGAGTTGATCGATAGGGCAGTGACCAGCCTTTATCGACGCGATAGCAATTCTGCTCTGCTGTCTGCGCGAAGTCATTCCGGTCAGGAACGCATCATCTATCTTGCCGATATTGTTTCGGGTGCGATGATTGCAGGAATTGTGGAGCGCGCGAAGAAATACGCGATCCTCGATGCAATCGAGAACGGTACGCAGGGGATGACGCTCGACCACGTGATGCGCGGCCTCGGCGACGAAATTCGCGAATCAATGGAACTGGCTACCCGACAGGCTCCAGCGGACTGGGCGCGCACGATCGGTCTGGATCAAGATATCGCTGATATCCATCCCTTGAAGGAGAACCAGCAATGAGCTCTCATATGGTGATGAGTACCGAGACTGAATTCGGTATTTATACCCCGGACAATCCTGGAGCCGATCCGGTTGACCTATCCTGCCGGATAGTTGATGCCTACTCGGCTCTCTCGCGCCGCGGTACGCCTACGGAGGGTAGCCAGCCAGTTCGCTGGGACTATACGGCTGAAGATCCTTTGAATGACTTGCGCGGTATGAGGCTCTCGCGTGCAGCTGCAGATCCTTCGATGCTTACGGATGACCCCTACCACCTCGCTCCTTCGGGAGGAAGTGAAAGACTTCCCCTACCGCGACAGTCAAGTGGATATTTGCCCGCATCGGTGTCATCTGTACTGACAAACGGAGCCCGTCTCTACGTTGATCATGCTCACCCAGAATATTCAGCGCCTGAAACGCTCAGCGCACGTGATGCTGTCCTGTGGGATCGTGCCGGCGAGGTCATTGCTCGACGAATGATGTCAGCAGCTCGTGAGCGCGGAGACGAGATCGTGTTGGTGAAGAACAACACGGATGGTAAGGGCGCGGCTTACGGTACCCACGAGAACTACCAGATCAGCCGTCGTATTGATCTTGATGACCTTATCCGAGGCCTCACTCCGTTCTTCGTAACCCGTCCAGTTATTTGTGGTGCGGGACGCGTCGGAATCGGTCAGCGCAGTGAATTTGCCGGTTTTCAGATCTCGCAGCGAGCTGACTTCGTTGAAAATGAAGTTGGCTTAGAGACTACCTTTAACCGCCCGATTATCAATACTCGCGACGAGGCTCATGCGAACCCAGCCTACTTCCGTCGCCTTCACGTGATCGGCGGAGATGCCAACCAATTTGATTCTTCCCTCTATCTTCGCCTGGGAACGACCGGCTTAGTGCTCAAAGCAATTGAGGCCGGCCTCGGAATGGAATGGGATGCTCTCGCGATGGATGATCCGGTTCAAGAAACCTGGAACATCAGCCATGATCCGACGCTGACCTACAAGGCAGGGCTTGCCGGAGGTGTGCGAAGCGTCCTTGACGTTCAAAAGATCTATGTCGATTTGGTCTCTGAGACTTTCAGCCGTGCAGGTATTGAACTGAGTGCAGACGAAGAACTTGTCCTGAAGTACTGGGATGATGTCCTTACGCGTATGTCTGAGGAGCTATTTAGCGTTGCCACCGAGGTTGAATGGGTTGGGAAGTATCAGCTTCTCGATCGTCAGCGCCAGCGTCTGTCAACCACGTGGGACGACCCTAAGCTTGCTGCGATGGATTTGCAGTGGGCGGATTTGCGTGAGGATCGTTCTCTGGTGGCTGCGCTTGATCGGGCTGGTCGTGTGAAGCGGATGTTCACTGCTGAAGAGGTTGAACATGCTGCAGACTGGGCTCCTGAAAACACTCGGGCATACTTGCGTGGGTATGCCGTGAGAAATCTTCCAGGTTTGATCGCGGCATCGTGGACTTCTCTGTGTGAAGCGCAGGGCGATCAGATGATTCGCCGTCCTATTGTTGAGGCTGTCGGTGTTGATCCGTCGGTCCTTTCCGATCTTGAACACGGAACCTTAATCCGTGTAGAACAGGAGTAGATATGAGTCTTTCGCAATTGTTCGCAGGTGGAGCTGGTCATGAGGATGACGAGGCTGCGGGTCAGGTACAAGCTCAGACTTCGGCCCAAAGTGATTCTCTAGACGAACTTCTTGATCAGATTGATACCGTCCTTGAAACGAATGCTGAATCTTTCGTCCAGGGCTTTGTCCAAAAGGGAGGCCAGTGAGGTGAAGCGACGGGTCATCGGAATCGAAACAGAGTACGGGCTAACCTGCGCAACGCGCTCTGGGGCTCGTGCTACTCACGATGCCGATGCTGCTGCGCACCTGCTTTTTGAGCCCTTCGCACAGGGCGGTCGGGCTCCTAACCTGTATCTACGCAACGGTGGGCGACTCTATCTTGATGTTGGCGCGCACCCCGAATATGCAACTGCAGAGTGTGACACTCTTCTTGACCTTCTCGCACAGCATCGTTGCGGTGATGAGCTGCTGAATCAACTTAATGATGCGGCGAGTAGCTTGCTTAGCCAGCTGCCGGATCCCGAAGAAATTTACCTTTTCCGAAATAACGTTGATTCAGCGGGCAATAGTTTTGGGTGCCACGAAAACTATCTTCTGCATCGTCGTCGAGATTTTCGGCAAGTTGCGGATGGGTTGGTCGCATTCTTTGTCACGCGCCTGATCCTTGTCGGTGCGGGACATCTACGTAGGCAGGGGACCCAACTAAATTACTGCTTCTCCCAACGAGCGGAACAGATGTGGGAAGCTGTTTCCTCTGCGACAACGCGTACACGGCCAATTATTAACACCCGCGATGAGCCACTGGCTGATGCGGGTCAGTACCGGCGTCTTCACGTAATTAGTGGAGACACGAACGTTTGTGAGGCAACCACTTTCCTCAAGGTTGGCATGACCGCTTTGGTTCTTGATGCCGTCGAGGAAGGTATGGACCTTAAAGATTTGGAACTTGCTGATCCAATGATGGCAATCCGTCAGATCAATCACGATCTTTCGGCACAGACCAAGATCGCTATGGTCAACGGACCAGATTTAAGCGCTGTTGAGATCCAAGAGCGCATTTTGCAGCGCGTTATCGACGTGTTGAAGATTGATCGCACCTCGGACTCTTTAGAACCTACCACCCACTCGATTATCGATCTGTGGCAACGGGGGATTC
>CALHID010000095.1 GCA_938030835.1 uncultured Actinomyces sp.
TCATCAAATAACGATGTTCCGCAGGAGTCACCTTGCGCCCCGCTTTGAAGGGCTGCATAGCCGTGGGGACGAAAATCACCTGATCGAGCTGGAAGACGTCCATGACTTCAGATGCCGCCACCAAGTGACCGTGGTGGATCGGATCGAAAGTTCCACCCATAATTCCGATCGAGCGACGTAGTTTTCCCGAGGCCGAGTCCAAAGTTGGCATGCTTCCCCTCCCTACTTTCGAACTGCTCCGTCACCTTCAATAACCCACTGGCTGGTTGTCAACTCAGCCAACCCCATGGGGCCGCGGGCATGCAATTTCTGCGTGGAAATACCGATTTCCGCACCCAATCCAAGCTGACCACCATCAGTAAAGCGTGTCGAGGCGTTGACAGCAATAGCCGCGCTATCAATATTTGAGCGGAAATAGTTCGCGGCACTGATTGATGCCGTACAAATCGCTTCGGTGTGTCCTGAGGAATAGCGACGAATATGTTCAACCGCTTCCTCAATAGAGTCAACGACCTTCACTGCCAAATCCATTGACAGATATTCGGTACGCCAATCAGCTTCTGTCGCCTCGCTGATCAAGCTCTGATCAAGGCTGCCCACATGCGCGGCACATTCGCGCACAGCGGCATCGGCATGAATACGTACCCCGGCGCGAGTAAGCTCCTCCAAAGCTTGAGGGAGGAAGCTGAGAACCATATCACGGTGCACAAGAAGGGTTTCAGCGGCATTACAGACGCCAACCCTTTGAGTTTTCGCATTGATAATGATTCGAACCGCCGCATCGACGTCTGCTCCCGAATCAACATAGACATGGCAGTTTCCCGTTCCCGTCTCGATAACAGGAACGGTCGACTCTTCCACGACCGTGCGAATCAGGCCTTCACCTCCACGCGGAATCAACACATCAATGCCGCCGCGTGCACGCATCATGGCACGTGCCCCGTCCCTACCCCAGGGATCAACTGTTTGGACAAGATCAGCTGAAAAACCAAGGGAATCAATGGCCTCACGAATAACCGCAACAAGAGTCTCGTTGGTATTCTGCGCTGCACTTCCGCCACGAAGGATCACTGCGTTGCCAGCCTTCAAACACAGGATCGAGGCGTCGACAGTGACATTCGGACGCGCCTCATAAATCATCCCAATGACGCCCATGGGAACTCGAAGCTGAGTAACACGAAGACCATCGTCGGTACGACCGCCACGGATCACGGTACCGACAGGGTCCTCAAGAGCAATGACGTCAAGTACAGCGCTAGAAATCGCGCGAATACGGGTTTCATCAAGACGGAGGCGGTCAACCAGACCAGAAGCCATACCGCGTTCTTCGGCACGCTGGCAATCCTGCGCATTCGCATGAAGGATCTGCTCACAGTGATCGACAAGTGCCTGAGAAATCGCCAGAAGAATACCGTTGCGCTGCGCGGTAGTTGACGTTGCCAGCGCTCGCTGTGCCCGCTTCGCACGGTCAGTCAACTCAAAAATATCCAGATCATTACTCATGTTCTACTCCCGAACCAGAAGGGCTAGATCATCGCGGTGGACCGCTGGGCGCATGTGCTTATTTGTTTCAGAGTCCTCGTGTGAGTCAATAATGCGCGCCAGCGTATCTGAGTCATAGTGCGAAATTCCGCGCGCAATCAGCCCATTATCGTCTGCAATGTCAACGACATCACCCGCTGAAAAAACACCCAGAACCTCTTTAATACCCGCGGGAAGAAGAGATTTTTTGCCATGGGTGATCGCCCTGCGCGCACCAGCATCAATGAGCAGCTGACCATTCGAGGTGGCAACATGAGCAATCCACAGCGTGCGAGAAGCTGGGCGATGACGCGTGGGTTCAAACCACGTACCAACTGCTTCACCGTTCAGAGCTTCACTCAAACGATCGGCACTGGTCAGAACGACCCCGATACCGGCATGTTGCGCCATGCTAGCAGCATGTAGCTTCGTTGCCATGCCTCCTGTGCCCACCGAGGAGCCCGCTCCCCTGACGTCAACGTTGCTGAGTTCATCGGTCGCGTTGACTTCAGAAATTAAACGAGCATCAGGCTGCGAAGGAGGAGCCGTGTAGAGCCCATCGACGTCGGTGAGCAGAATCAAAATATCCGCGCCCACCATTTGTGCGACATAAGAGGCCAGTCGGTCATTATCACCGAAACGTACCTCACGGGTCGTGACTGCATCATTTTCATTAATGATCGGCACAACACCGTAGGCAAGAAGTTTATCCAGCGCAGACATCGCGTTCGTGTAGTGTTCACGCTGCATCACATCCGCAGCGGTCAGCAGGACCTGTGCAACGTGTAGATGGTGAGCCTGGAAAGCTGAGGACCAGCGAGCCATCAGGTATCCCTGCCCCATCGCCGCAGCGGCCTGCACACTTGCAAGGTCCTTTGGGCGCGAGCTCAGTCCAAGAGGCTCCAAACCGGCAGCAACAGCTCCCGAAGAGACAATGAGGATCTCGCATCCTCGCCTTGCCTTCGCTGAAATCAGCCTGGCAACTGAATCAATTCGATTCAAATCCAACCCGCCATCCTCACGCGTGAGCGATGAGGAGCCGATTTTCACAACGATGCGACGCGCCTGTTGCACCGCACTACCCCTTGGGGACATTTAGCGTTCATCCTCCGGATCGGTCCAGACACCACTGGACCTTTCAGTCCACAGTTCTTCACGAGCCGCCGACTTTGCATCCATCATGTCGCGATAGCGTTCGCGACGTTCACTTGTTGTACGGCGTTCATTTCGGTCCAGACGCAGGTCAGTTCCACGCTGTCCAAGCAGCTCAGGACCGGTCGTCAAGGTAGGCTCCCAATCGAAAATGACGCCGTCGTGAAGAGTTCCAATAACGACGGTATCGCCAGCGTGAGCTCCCGCCTTCATCAGTTCTTCTTCCACCCCGGCACCGGCAAGGCGATCGGCAAGGTAACCCACGGCCTCGTCGTTGGAGAAGTCGGTCTGGAGCACCCAGCGCTCGGGTTTGCGCCCACGCACCTGGTAAACGGTCTCCCCCGCGTGTTCGACGAC
>CALHID010000096.1 GCA_938030835.1 uncultured Actinomyces sp.
CTTTCTGACCCCGTAGGACCCGTATATGGGAGGTGGGACAGCACTCGCTGTCCCACCTTTTCTGTTTAAAGAAGCGTATCTGATATGACGTTGAGGATTCTCAGCAGGGTATCGCGATCATCGCCTTCTACCGCACCCAGAAGCCCGTTGCGCACTGCGCTTGCGAAGACGCCATTTGCGGCCTCATAGGCCTGACGCCCTTCAGGGGTAATGCACACAAGGACAGAACGTCGATCCGTTGACGATCCTTCTTTGGTAATGAATCCCTTCGCTACAAGGCGAGAGATTGCACGACTAGTTCCCGAACGTGTCAACGAGACCAGCGCACCCAGCTCGCCAGAACGCATGGGCTGCTCACCGTTAGCAAGCTCGTCAAGCATCTCAAACTCAATCAGAGCAAGAGGTGCACTTTTACTAATTTCCGAACCTAACGTGCTTTGAACAGCACGTGTCACAGAACTCCACGCGTGCCAAAGCTCAGATTCGCTCTCATCGAGGAGAGTCTCATTGCTTTGTGTAATCACCCTTTTAATTTATCATCTTAGCAACAATAAAACTACCTTCTGACCTGCGCAAATGCCCAAATAAACCGGACAGTTTTTCACCGAATTAATACGAAGTGATACGATCTGACAACAAAATCACCCAGCACAATGATCAAAGTTGAATGACTGTCAGCTCACATTTCGTGAGCTAGTGAGCGAAATGATCAAGATGGTCGATTTTTACGCCGTGCACAAATGAGCATGCCTTCGTGAACGAAACGTGCAGCGTAGGATGGATGCATGACACCACGACTTGAATCGGATCATCCCGAACTCGACGCAAACACTTTGGACTACGTCCATTTCCTTGCAGATTCTCCAAGCCCCTTCCACGCTGCACATCTCGTTGCGCAGCGCTTGGAAAACCTCGGTTTCAGCCGACAAGATGAAACAGTGGCATGGGATGCAACTCCCGGCGGACACGTAATGGTTCGCGGAGGCGCTGTCATGGCATGGGTAGTTCCCGAAAATATCAGTGACACCGCCGGTTTCAGGATCGTTGGAGCACACACAGATTCCCCCGCTTTCACCCTCAAGCCCTCACCTCAGACGACAACGACTGATGGCTGGGGACAAATCGAGGTCGAGGTCTATGGCGGAATGATCATGAATTCCTGGCTGGACCGCGAACTGTGCGTTGCAGGCCGACTGATTTTGGCCTCGGGAGAAGAAATCCTGGTACGCACTGCTCCCCTGGCCCGCATTCCTCAGCTGGCAATCCACCTCAACCGCGGGGTTAACGAATCTCTACACCTCGACCCCCAGAAGCATCTGCACCCGGTGTGGACGGTCGATACTCCCGATGCATCGCTCATGGATACCATCGCGCAGGCAGCAGGTTTGGATAACGCAAGTGACGTGGTCTCTTTCGATCTGATCTGTGTGCCTTCACAGGGCCCTGTCACCTTCGGCGCAGATGCACAGTTCGTCGCTTCGGGACGTCAGGACAATCTCTCGTCGGTTCACCCTGGACTGTGTGCGCTTGAAGACCTTGCTCGCCAGGGGCTCCCCTCAGACGGTGACATTCTTGTTTTCTCATGCTTTGACCACGAAGAGGTCGGTTCTGAATCTCGCACGGGCGCAGCTGGTCCGATTCTGGAAGATGTTCTGCGCCGCACTGCTTTTGCATTGGGTCGCGATGAAGATGGTTACGCGCGAATGATCGCCTCCTCGACATGCGTGAGTGCTGATGCTGCACACTCAATTCACCCGAACTACCCCGAGGTTCACGATCCTTCACACCACCCCGTCATGGGCCGAGGCCCCATCCTCAAGATCAACGCCAAGCAGCGCTATGCAACCAATGGGGTCGGAATGGCTCTGTGGAAGCGCGCCTGCGATGCGGCAGGAGTTCCAACACAGAACTTCGTGTCGAATAACGCGTCACCATGCGGAACAACAATTGGTCCAATCACCGCAACCCGACTGGGTATTGAAACAGTGGATGTGGGCGTTGGCCTGCTCTCTATGCACTCGGCTCGCGAAATGAGCCATGTTGCAGACCTCCTGGGACTGCGCAAGGTTCTGGCAGCCTACTGGCTTGGGGCCTGAGCGAATACGCTCTAGACAGAAAAGGCCACACATATTTACGGCCGTGGGGGCCGGGGAGT
>CALHID010000097.1 GCA_938030835.1 uncultured Actinomyces sp.
AGTAGCGGCCAGTGTCCTTCAAAACAGCTATGGCTCGTTGCAGAGATAAGCCGAGGGGAGCCGGCGGTTTCTTAACTAAGAGCGGTAACTCATCCATAGACTTGCCAGTGGTGTCGTCGTCGTCATTCAACGCTAGCTCCCCTCATTGGATGGTGTCTTAATGACAATCCTATATGATTGCGCTCACACTAGAGAAGGGTTTGTGGGAGCTATGGGTCGACTAGCTAGCAATGCAAGCTATTACTGGTTTTGTTAGTGTTTGTAAGGTTTTTGGTTAGCCACTTGCGTCCCGCTGGTCACAACTTTATGTGAAAAGGGCCATGAATGGCGCCGTCGGCAAAAATACTGTCATTTGCTCAAAAAAGCTCTCGTGGCAGCCGAATGTGAACAAAGCAGAGCCGTACTAGGGCCGTAAAAAATCAGGGAAAAAGCGGTAAAAACCTTTATCGCCGAAATGGAGCGGGTTCGATTCTCGTCACCCGCTCCACAAGGACGTCACTCTGGATACAAAGGTTTCCGGCACGTCCGAGAACTATCCAGGGTGGCGTTTTCGCTGTTCTGTGGCGGTTTTGGGGTGTTGAAGCCGGGTGTGCGATGCCGTGGAGGAGCCTCTGACGGCGGCTGATCGGAGCCTCGGAGGGGTGACTCAGAGGCTCGCTCGGTGCGTCGAGGCAGAAAGCGTCAAAAAGTGTGGCCTTGCATCAAAAGGTTCAGCTCCGCGTCAAAAAGTACGGCCTCGTGCTCTCACAGATCAACCAGAAAACGGCAAGGTCCCAAGGAAGGCCCGGAGACCGAGTTTGAAAAACCGGGTCATGTTGGATTTGGACCAAGCGTGTGCTGAGGTAGTACTTCACCCTTACTGGATCATAGTCAGATCTGAACATTCTGAAAGTTGCCCCCTGCTAATCTTGCATTCAGCTAAGCCTTGTTGCATCATAGCGGCGCGCGTAACTTTCTGTTACCCGAATATGTCCAGATTCTGAGAGCTTGGTGAAGTCGTGGCCACCGTTGACCTTGACACCCGTGTTGAAGTGGTTGAGGAAACTGTTCGTCCTCAAATCACCTCGAAGTTCCTGTGCACCCCTGGGTGCCCGACCGGCGGCATTGCACGCTTCACTATCCAGTGTACTAACGGCTACAGCATCTCTATTGGCTGCAAGTGGTTAGTAGCTTTGTCGCAACAGTCGGCCCTGGAGGTAAAGCATCCTAGGCCTTACCTCCAGGGCCGTTTTCTTTGAAAGGTAGGCCATGCCAGCTATATCGGTAACTGATTTGTCGGTTGGGTACAAGAATTCCCCAGTAGTGAGCGGCATTAACTTGCAGCTAAATACTGGCAGGATAATCTGCCTCCTTGGACCAAATGGAGCAGGTAAAACCACCTTAATGAAAACGCTCCTTGGTCGGATAAAACCAGTAAGTGGCCACATTAGATACGATCAGACAGACATTAGCGAAATGTCAGCTGCAATCGACCATCCAAGCTACTTTCCGTATCTGAGTGGTAAACAAAATGTACAGGTCGTCGCGGCATTCTGGGGTCTGGATGTTGATCCTGAGTCGGCCTTGGATAGTGTGGGCATCGTCCACGCTGCCCACGGGCGGAAAGCCAAGGACTACTCGACCGGCATGAAGGAACGGCTGGAGCTTTGTCTTGCTTTATTATCTAGACCAAAATTTTTGTTCCTTGATGAGCCACAGAATGGTTTGGATCCAGATGGCATGATCTCCTTGTCTGCGACGCTTCGTCGTTATCGGGACGAAGGGAACTGCGTTGTAATATCAACGCATCTCCTCCATGAGATTCAAGGCGTCCCGGATGAGTGTGTCGTAGTTCGTAACGGCAAGGCTTTGCATATCCCCGACCTCAACGGCGTGAATCTCGCGGACCTATATCACCGGAGGTAGGGCCATGCCAATCACTTCAGCTATCCGTGCTTTGCTTACTTACTATTGGAGTATCTGGTATTTTCTCGCGGCTATCTTGGGCTCAATGGCGTCGCTCTTCCTCGGCGCATGGATTTCAAGTGAGGCAAGCGGAACTCCAATAACAGGGGGATACAGCTTCTTCTTTACTGGAACGCAGCCACTGATTTCCCTCGCATTACTCTTTATCCTTGATGATAGGGTTTCCAAGGTCCACTACGGGGGTTTGCCTCGGCAGGTATACATTGCTTGGTTGCCTAGCGTCCTGCGCACTATCTGTCGAACGCTTTTAATAATTCTTGTGAACCTGCTTAGTGTGCTGTTATTCGATCTAACAATGGTTTTGTCTGGTTCGAAGATGCACTCTGGGCTAGCGACCCTGCTTTGCTTCCTTACCTTCCAAAGTATACTAATTGCTCTGATCTACTCGACATTAGAAAGTCTCTCAAGACCTCCAGCTGCCGCGGTAATTTCAGGTGTTCTTCTGTACTTCTGGATAGTGCTACCCCGTAACCTAGCTGACAATGCTACCCCATACATATCAAACGCCGTCCACTTGGTAGGGCTGAATCTCAATGGTACCACAAACTCGTTCGTAGATATCCAGGAGCAATCAAATTTGGGTTTCTCTGCGCTTATCCCGATAGCAATCCTAATTATTATCTATGTTCTTGTGACTAGGTTTCGAAGTGAAGGAGCATTAAGAAAATGAAGTTTTTGTGTTCTATCGAGCGAATCGCAATCATTCGTTGGGTCACGATTGCTTATATCAGTGCACTAGTTCTTCCGGTGCTGTTTCTCCGTTATGGAAATATCATTGCCGTAGCGCAATCCGCGTTACTCATCGCGCTCCCAATTGCCACGGCAGGTCTAGCTTTATCGCATGCTAAGGTCCCTGCCTCGTATGTCTCGTTTAGTATTCACGATAAAGTTCTGCTCCGGTTCATTGCTAAATCGCTGCTTCTCGCACAAGTAGTTAACCTTTGTTTGAGTCTGCTTTATGTCTCTGTCATTGGCGAGATTGTTAATGAGCCACTGTCGAGTCATACTGCTTTAGTACTTGTTTTCTCTTCGGTTGTGCTAACTCTGGCCTGTTTTGCGCTTCGGCTTTGGACTACTTCATTAGTTTCATGGATTGTTATCATCTTTTTTGTGGTGGCAGGTCTTCCGATTAGCACTGGTGATTTTGCAAACTCACCTGTTTTGTTTGCTGTCGTTCCCACGACTTGGGTTTCAAAAGGTGCCACCTTTGGCTATATATTTTCTACCGGGATTCTGTTGGCTGCGATAAGTTCGGGGTTTTTAGTGAGGTCGGTGAAACGTGCATAGTTATACTTTACTTGGAAAACCGTATGTGAGGATAGCTGCACTTCCAACGGATAGATTTCCAAGTGACGGCAAATCGGTGTCAGAATTTGCTAAAACTGTTCTATCGAATCTCAGTTTGAGATCGGTCCTTGCAAGTTCTACACCTACGTTTTATTCCGCTATCACGAAGGCTATTTCCGATGGAGCATTTGACGATCAAACAGTAGCACCAAAGATTAACCGAAGCGCATTAAAGTACCTTTCTCGACTCACATCTAGAGCAACTCCCTTCTCAACTTACGCAACCGTTGGAGTACTTGGGGATTTTGCATGGAGTGCCGATAACCTCGACCTAGTAATCTCACAGAAGCAGATCCTAGAACGAGTGCCACACGAATCTTGCAAAGATGAACAGCTATACACTTTCAATCAATCTGTCCACATCTCGGGCGACCGTGTATATATCCCATCGCCCTCAAAAGATCAGGAGACCATTTCCGTCCGGTTCAGCGCGGCAGTGGAATCTGTAAAACAAATAACCGAAGGACAAATAGTAAGTCGCGAGTTAATCGCTTCGCAACTGGAAGAAGAATTCGGCACCAGCTATGGCCTTGACGATTTCATCGACGGCCTTATCTCTGCGGAGCTACTTTTATCGTTCCCGACATCATATAAAATCACGCGCTGGAACGAGGAAAATAGATCTTCGGAAAATATTACATCTAGTGTACAACTGTTTTCTCTTGGAAAATTCAGCGGGACTCTTCCTATCGGTTTGATTAATGATACAGCAAAAGCTATTGAACTGATGGGTAGATTATTTTCATTTTCATCCCAAAATCGCAACATTGAATCTTTTACCAACGAGTTTATTTCTCGCTATGGAAACTTTCGTTTTCCTGCTAGCCAGATTATTGATAACTATGATGGTATTGGCACTCTCCCTCCGCTCGATAACGGAAGTCTAGAGCTGTCCGAAGCGGGGCAAGCCAGATTTGAACTAACGAATAGACTCCTGACTGAAATTTTAGTTGCGAATCAGGGTGAAAGTAGTGTCGATCTCAGTAAGTTTGCCGGACGTATAGTAGAGAACTGGCCACCAATTGACTTCGCTTCATCGTATGACGTGATCGTAAAGATCGAAAGTAACACTTCACAAGCTGGCGATTCTAAGGCACAGTTCGTCCTCGATGATATAGGAACTATTCCTTTTGCTGGGCGTGCTATGGCACGTTTTGCTGAGCTTTCTTCGATTATAAAGCAGAATCATCAGAAAATTGTAGATGCGGCATCTTGTTTGGAGGGTGCTGAGAGGCTTCCTCTTCTGTATAGGTACAACTCCGCCAAACCAGACTTCTTGAGCGGAAACTTGTCAGTTTCTGGACCTGCCCTATCTCTAGGTTATTTTCCTCATGCTACCCAAGATATTTCACCCGTCAATCTCTCCGATATATCATTGTTTGAACTGGGTGGCAAGATGTATTGTTTCGACGAGAAAAACCAGCAAATTGCAAATATTCATACCCCAGGGTTAGTGAATCAGGATCTGTTATCTGGGGTTGCAAGGACTTTGGTTCAGATTTCTCAAATGAACACAGCGACTCCTTATTGGAGTTGGCTCACTCTTGATAGGCTGACTAGCCACTTGCCTGAGATTCGACTGGGGGATATAATTCTCTGCCGTGAAAAATGGAGGTTAACTAATAGCCAATTTGCGTCGGTCGAAGATTTGAAGCTGCTTCTCGTTGAACTTGGAATCCCAAGGTATATTTATACGGGAGCCTTTGATAATAAGATTCTACTCGACACAGAAATTGTAGCTCACCTACAGCTTCTCAAGCATGTGATTGAGTTTTCTGACGAAGATATTTGGATAGAGAGAGGAGTTAGCCCCGACGCTCTTGGAATTACTAGGTCTTTGTCTGACCCAAATGCCAGATACGCCACAGAGCTAGTCTTATCGATCGCGTCAGATGAATGGGACGGAAGGAAAGCCCCAACGGTTAGCCATCTTCCGCCCGTTGGCCTCGAACCCGACTTATCCAAACGTTCCGTCCTCGATAGCGCCACTGCTTTTACGTTTGTCGTATTCTGTAATGAGTCCAATCAAGATAGGCTTCTGTCAACCGCCTTTAGTATTTTGGATGATTCCGGTCTCAAAGGGTACTTTGTTCGTTATTTCGAAAAGGGCCATGCGTCCTTGCGCATACGAGTGAAGGGGGGCTTCGATGACGTCTTTATCCGGTCTTTCTGTGGCTTGGTACTCGCGCAGCGATTGGCATCAGATATTGAGTTCAATCTTAGGTTGCCAGAATTTTCGCGATATGGAGGCACTGAATGTTTTAGCTTCCTGGAACAATTTTGGTGCCTAGAGAGCGCTCAGATCGTCAAAAATCTAAATTCGCAGAGTTTAGATTCGCCCGAACAGATATTGACATCTAGGTATCACTATCTACACTGCCTTGTTCGGTATCTCGGATTCGATATCGAATATGTATCTGCTGTAGCGGATAGTTACGAAAACGAGTTTGTGGATGACCGACATTCCGTAAGAAAGGCCGCGCGAGACGTTCGTGACTTCTTTACTGATCCCACGGAGTGTCGTTCACTGATGCCCGAAATGACGGATCTTCTAACCCGGTTTTTGTCTTGTGAACTCGAGGGAGCCGTCTCACTACATGATGTAAAGCAGTCTATCGTCCATTTATCTGCAAATCGCCTTGGATTGACTCGGAGGGATGAGGCGGTATTCTGGCGGGCTCTTTTTAACCGATTAAGAGCATTACAGTTCGGAGGTACAAAATGAAGTCTCGCACCGCCGTTCAGAATCTAGCAACAAGTGTGGCAAAACACCTTGACAACATTGTTCCTGTAGAATACGAGGGTGCGCAGCATGGTAACCACTTTAATATTAATGGAGGAACGCCGGGTGCGATCCTCTACTTAAGTGTACTTGATGCATTATTTCCCGACGAGGGTTACGACCTTCGAGCCCATACCTATGCCACGACAATGATTTCGGAATATAGGCTAGATCCTAACATTGGAATCGGTTTATTTGGGGGTACGACACTTTTGGCTTGGTGTTTGAGGGCGATTTCACGTGATGACACTCGATATCAGGGTGCCATCAGCGATCTTGAGTCTCGAATCGAGTTTCAAATTACACAGTACTTGACTGCCCTCGCTAAGATGGATGGCCCCATCCCATCAGAGTATTATGACGTTATCTCTGGTCTTTCGGGAGTACTTCTATACAGCTCTCGGTTCCGGTCACCTAAGCTACTATCTGCAAGTCAGCAGATTGGTAATACTTTTTGTGACATTCTTAGTAGTTGGGGTGCTAAAGGCTTTGGCTCCCTCTCTGCTGTGTCAAGACAAGTATCCCCTGGCCATGAAGATGAAACCGATTATGGTTACGCACATGGCCTCTTGGGAGTCCTGATGAGTTGCTTAGTTTCTGATTCCACAAAGAATAAGGATGTCCTACACACCACTGAATTAGACAAACTCATACATCTTTCAAATGAATCGAACTCCTCTTTACTCCCTTACTCTTCGGGGAACTTACAAACAGGACTGAGTGTTGGCCGCTACGCATGGTGCTACGGCAATGTGCCGTTCTATTTTCTCTCTCAATTGCTCGACCCGGTTGATCCAACAAGAGCACAAGTTTTAGCAGACTTAGCTGTTGCACCATTAAGCATTGCTCACGGTGCTGACCGAAATGACTTCGGGATGATCGGCTTGATTGATAACTCGATTTGCCACGGTCGTGCAGGTGTGCTCCTGGGGCTTCAGCCATCCCCAGTCAGTGCCGACTTTGATTCGATTCAAACTCGCCTGGTGGAAGACATCGATTACACTTTGGACGAAGTTAATGATGGAGGGTTTCTTGAGGGAGACTTAGGAACTATTGCGGTTCGATTAGCGCTTGAATGCAGTAGTTCCATTGGTCGATTACCTGCCTTCTTTCCGTTTGTATCTCCTATGCTTTGGGGTTGAGGCATGCTCGTAAAAGCTATGAATGTCACACTCAATTATGGCAAGTCAATAAGCCCCGTATTATCTGGCTTGCATCTCAAGGTGAGCTCCGGCAGTGTTCTTCCCATCCTCGGAGGAAATGGTACAGGAAAGACCACATTGCTTAAGGCGTTATCGGGGCTATTGCGTCCATGTACAGGGAGTATCATGATTGGCGAATCTGATCTCTATAAGTCAAGAAAAATTGCATTAATGCATCTTTCAAGTTCGTTGTACTCAGAGAGATCTTTCTACTATCGTCTTTCAGCACTCGAAAACCTACGATACTTCCTGTCACTTCGCGGTATCTATGGGATAAAGGCATCGGAGGCTATCAACTTAGCTCTAGAACGGTTTGACTTGCAAACGCTTGCAGACACTCCATTTATGCATTTGTCACTTGGACAACGAAAAAAACTAGGCCTTGCACGCGCATTTGCTGCGCCAGTAGGTCTATATATATTGGATGAACCAACTGCTAACTTAGATACCAAGGCATGCGATCTTGTATACCGTGCTATTGCCGAAGCTAGTGCTAATGGCTGTAGCATTCTATTTTCCACGCATAATGTGGCGGATTTAGCTACATCCACGGGCGATGTTATCTACCTCAAAGGAGGGGCTGCCATGCGAGTACCACTTGAGACTCGTGATTCTGTTACAGCTCGTAAGCGTTTAAGAATAACCGGTTCGCTTGATCCTGAGCTGATCGTATCAATTCCTGAAGTATCGACTGTGATCTCTCCGTCTGAAGTTGAGGTAGACATACCCGTTGGAAAGTCTCTTGGAAGTGTGCTCCTTGCACTAGAGCGAATCGGGATTGAGGTCAACGAAGTGATTGATGGTGGTGATGAATAGAAATGCGATCTTTTTTTGTCGGCCTCACATTGTACTTAAGACGTGAGTTTCTTGAGCTTATCACCTATAGACTCGCTTTGACCCTAGGTATTGTTTCCGCCGCTGTCGGCATCATTCAATTCGCATTCTTGGCCATTTTTCTGCAGCAAGGTAACAGCTTTCCGTCGTTGGAGAACTACGGCGGTAATGTGATGGCTTTCTTAGTTTCCGGTGCACTTTTTACCGGATTCATGAGCTCGGCGCTTTCTAGCTTCTCTCAGCTAATTACCTCTGAGCAGCGGACGGGTACACTGGAGGCGGTACTGACTACTCCCTTCTCAATTGGACGTGTTATAGCTTATGCTGCTGTTAGCTCTTTTATCCAGCTTGCGGTCAGTACATTTCTCATGATCGTGTTGTTTGGATTTGTCTTTTCAGTCCCCTTTAACATAAATCTGTGGCAGCTGATTTTAGTTATGGTAATTGGATATTTTCCGCTTGTCGGGCTTGGGCTAGCTGGCGGGGGGGTTTTGCTAGTTACTAAGAGAGGGGATCCTGTTACATGGCTGCTTACAACCTTTACGACCCTATTCTCTGGGGTACTCTACCCGGTGGAGATTCTTCCCCAGTGGCTTCAAAACATTAGTTGGTATGTGCCGACTACTCGAGTGTTGAGCGCACTGCGTGGGGCATTAACTGGTTATTCCAGTATGTTTACCCTGGATACGATTTATCTTTTAATTTCGAGCGTCGTCAGCATGGTTTTAGGCTTGCTTGTATTTAGATGGGGTCTTAATAGAGCCATACGGGATGGCTCTACAACCAGTTACTAGGGCAGTAGTGAAACTAAGTCTAATGCGGCTCTTCATAATTGGGGGTGTAGTTGGGGTTTGAATCCTCCGGTTTCGAGGAGGCAGCGGGTGATGTAGTGGTGAGGTTTCGGAAGTCCTGGGGCGGATCCGCGTAGGTGTTCGAGGCGTCCGTTGATGGCTTTGGTAGGGCCGTTGCTGGTGTGGGGGTGGTCGAAGTAGGCCAGGATGTTCCGGGATCGGCGTTTGAGCGTTCTTCCCAGTGTGATGATCTCTGTGAGGGAGCTAGGCACGCTTAGCGTCGCTGAGACGGTCTATTTCGGCTTGCATCAAGGCCTTACCGGCTCTTCAGAGTTGGGTGTGGGTGGAGGCGTCTAGGCCTCCTGCGATGAGGAGCATTCGGAGTTGGTAGTTGGTGGGGTTGCGGTAGCCTCTGGCGGTGCGTCTGCCTAGTTCGATAATGTCCGTTGATGGCTTCGGTGGGGTGCGTTGCTGGCTCCGGCTGTGTCGAAGTAGGCGTCGAGTGCGTCCTTCCACTTGCGTAGGGTCCGGCCCTAGGCGAGCGATTTCGGGGATGGGACACGTTGGTAGGCGCTCAATGAGGTGTGCAGCCAGGCACCGGCCTTGGGTGGGTGTGGCTTGATGGAAGACGTCGCACACTTGTTGGGCGCAGTGGTAGGCAACTTCGACACTGATGTGTGCCTCATCTGCCGTGAAGGCTGCGTGGAGGCGTTCTTGTTGACGCTTCGTGAGCCGATCACGCGAGGCGCGCAGGAGAAGCTGGATTTGATAGAGGGGATCGTCCTTGCGTCCGCGGTGACCGGTCGTGTCTTGCTGGACGCGGTGGCGCACCTCATTAAGGGCGTCGCCAGCGAGCTTGATGATGTGAAAGGCGTCGAGGACGCTGGTTGCGTCTTGGAGCTGGCCAAGCGATGGTGTTCTTGCTGCCCTTGGAAGGGATCCAGCCCCCGATTCGTACTCCCCCGCGGAAGTCTTTTCCGCGCTTGGCCAGCCAGTTCTCATGCACGGTGCCAGACCCTC
>CALHID010000098.1 GCA_938030835.1 uncultured Actinomyces sp.
AATCGCAGGTCAGAACCCTGTCGTCCTACTCCCACTCAATGGTCGCAGGTGGCTTTGGAGTGATGTCATACGCTACGCGGTTAACACCAGCAACTTCGCTGACAATACGAGAAGAAATGCGAGTCAACAGCTCGTAAGGAAGCTTTGCCCAGTCAGCGGTCATTGCGTCGCTCGACTCAACAGCGCGCAGAAATTGCAGCGAAAAAATGTTCAACATTTTGTAGATTAAACCAATATGGAGACAGCTCCGCCTTTGCTGGTCTCCCATGCAAACGACAAGACAAAACAAACTCAATAGCATCGAGAACTGTTGACTTACCGGCAGAATTGCCGCTAACCAAGATATTTATTCCATCCTGGGGACACCATTCAAATTCTCGAAGCTTCCTGAACCCCTTATGACAAGCCTTTTAATCATCTCGTATCTTCACTTTTAAAATTACACACTTGCAGAATCAATTGAAGGCGTCTGTTTGTGTTTACACATATCCAACCTTGTTGAACGCTATAAGGCCCCTACGTGGGTACCTAACCTCGAACTGCTCCGCGGCAAGCCGATTGAGACCAAAAGATTCAGGCTCAAAGAGCTCGAGATCAGAACTTTCAGGTTGGAAGCTCTCGTACTTGAACACTTCAAGCCCTAAATCTTCGATTGCCCAGTCCGGCAGTTCATAGTCCTGCTCCACCAATCCGAAGAAGGTCATGCCTCTATCCACACAAAGCCCAACGAAGACACTGCTGCCGATTTCGTAGGTAACGCCTCCAATGAGAGATCCCACGAGGCTGCCAAGCATGTAGCCCAGAGCGGGTATCGGGATCAACCCCTGGACCAAGGTTCCTCCTCCCAATGCAAACACCGCGTAATATGACTTCTGGAAAATGTCCTCCGCAAATTGCGCTTGACTAATTTCCCCCTTTGCAAGCTTGACACCGTCCTTGAGGGCGATTCCGGCTAACACGGTCGCAAGGGCGACGACTCCCGGGGAAACGCCCTTGACGGCCTCGCCCAATAGCCCTGACTTGATGGATTCGGTCAGCGCGGCGGAAATCGTTCCTGATACAAAGGATTCGAATCCGAATTTCGCGACATCACCCGTGTCACTCAAAAGCTGATCGACATCAGCGCCTTCGCCCGACGCGAGATCATGCACAGCCGCACAAATAATCGGAGCAGCCTTGACGGCCATCGCGATCAATGCTGCAGTAACGCCGACCTTGAGCGATGACCTCATGACGTGGTCTAGCTTCACGAGCTCCTCGGTGCTTACGCCTTTGGAAGCAAGCTCGACTTTTCCTTGCTTCACATCTCTTGCGAGTTCCTTGGAGGCCTCACGAGAAAGCGTCTTCGACTCGACGCCATCCTGGCGGACACTTTCAGACAACGATGCCCTGGTCTCCTCGAGTCTTCCAACCTGCTCAGGCCTCGTGACGGCTTCCTTGTAGATTTTCCTGTCAAGAGCCCGTACTGCCTCTGCGCCTTGCCCTTCGGGAATCAAACGCTTCATTCCCTTGTAAACGGCGTCGTATTGATCGGTGCCAGCCGCGATAGCCTGACTGCCCCACTCGACGTCCCTGGCGTCTTAGACGCTTCTAGGAACGACTTGGCCTGCGCCATGGCGCTATGGGCTCCATCTTGGTAGTACTTAACCTGATACTTGGAAATCACCGCATCGCCAGCCTTGACCACAATGTCGGGCGATGCGAAGTCCGTGACCCTCGGAACCTCTGCTCGAAGCTTTGCTCCCTTCAACACCGCGTCGATATTGAAGGTGTCCGCATGCCAGATCTCGGCGATGTCTCCACTCAGCGTATCGATGGTCTTCGCGCTGGCCGAAAACTTATTAAGGTCCCTCTCGAGAGTTTCTATCGCGGTCTCCACCTCGCCGACCCAAGCATCTCCCATCTGAGCGGCAAAGGCCGGCCCAAACGATTCCGCGTAGAACGAGTATCCTTTCTCGAAGCCGTCCATGCTATTCGCCCAAGAACTTGCTGAGGCCATCCAGGTAAAAGACAAGGGTTAGAAGCGTGTACTGTTGGTCGAGCGCCTGCAACGACTTCGTCATGTCGACTCCCTTATCAATCGCGGATGAAAGCCTTTCGACGAACTTCGATTTTCCTCTGTTCAAAGCAAGATCGAATAGGAGCGCTGGCGGGAAAGCAAGCTCAGCCAACAAAAGCGGGTGATCGTCTGGGGAGTTTCCGGCTTCTGCGTCCTTCTCGGGACTGAAAAGGAAGGAGAGCTCTTCCTCGAACCGCTTTCCATAGCGTTCTGCCATCTTGTAGAAATCATGGACGTTGTTTTTGTTGAGCGAGTCCTTGGTAACTCGCAGATTCGCATGGTTTCCGAGCCAGCCATAAGACATACCGAATTCGAAATACTCGTTCGACGCCTCGGAACAGTTCTTTCGTACGTACTTGCTGTCACCGAAGAACACTACAGGATTGCCCGAGGTCAAGGACTTTAAATTCGCCTTATGGTGTTCCTCGTCCCAGATCACCGCAGACACCGAGCCGTCCTTCGTCCCGACATGCCTTCCTTCCTCGTCATCAGTACTGCTGATAAGCCCCTGCAGATAGG
>CALHID010000099.1 GCA_938030835.1 uncultured Actinomyces sp.
ACAAGGGGATTGCTGTTCGTGAAGCTGCGGTGACGAGTCTGTCGCGTTAGCTGCAACTTCGCGCTGCCCAGGATGGACGCAGATGAGCATGCCCCTCCTTAACGTGTCGTTTGTCGGCCAGGGCTGTTCGGGTTGAGTTGTCGATGATGGTAACTCTCCTCAAATTTCAAAATCCTGAATCCTGTCCGCGCCGATTGACAACACAACATGATGACGAAAAGTTGGAGGTATCTACCACCATGTTCGAGAGACCGATCGATTACCCCTGCACCATCGCGGACCAGACGAAAGAAGGGGCTCAAGCAGCACTGCGGTGGGCGCGCCAGCACACGAGTGCAGGGCAAGTGCTCACGTTGTGGGTCATGCAGAGGGGAATCCTCAATCGCACTGAGTTCCTGCAGGACCTATCGAAACATGAGGGGGTGGATCTTGAGATTGCGGTAGGGAAAGAAGTACACCGTGTCAATGGGCCTGTTCTTGCGATGTATCCCGATGCTGAAGATCTGGCGTACCCAGCCGGAGCGCAGGGGGTGACAGCACTAGCAGTCGTCCAGTGGTCGAGTCCTTTGGAGACCTGGGCCCAGGAAGTGAACGCTGAAATCGTTCACACGTTTGAGCCGGTTGTGGATCGTGGCTCTCTCCCTGGGCTTGAGCCTGAAGCTGAGCTCACCCCGGCAATCGTTGATGCCCTCGAGCGAATAACTCAGATGATCAACCACAACAATACGATCACTGCTGGCCGTGACAAGAGAGATGTGGTTCGACCTCTGCTTCGTCTACATGACGAGGGGATCGTTCTTCCTCCGAAGAAGATGGCTGAGTGGGCGGTTGCTCACGGATGGCGTCGAGGAAATCCCAAGGAGCTGATTGATTTGGCAAAGAAGATCAACAAGGGCGTTCGTCCGCGTTGTAAGCCGTACTAAACATTTCGCGGGTATGGGAGAGCGTCTTATCCTGCGTTGTAGCAGGTTAGGCACTGCCCCTTCTCCGCTCAGATGTGCACATATGATGCGATTCACTGAACGGTTGTGCAGGGGGTTTGCTGTGTGAATGCTGGACCGTACGTATCGAAATCGCTTCGTCTCAATTCGGTGAGGACTATGGCGTCACTGGTCTGACAAATCAGCCCACAACCAGCCCACACACACCCCAAAAACCCGCCCCGGCCTCGTCCCACAAGGACCCGGAAAGTGAACGCCACCACCCGCGTGTCCTAGGATTGGGGGCACGCCGAC
>CALHID010000100.1 GCA_938030835.1 uncultured Actinomyces sp.
AACGAGGGTGATTGTCTCCCAGTTCTGCTGAGAGAAGCGCCTGTTGTTTGCAGAGATGAGAGCCGCACGACGACGTGAGACGACCAAGCCGGCAACAACGGCTGCAACTAAGCCAGACCCGCCCAAATGCTCGGCGGGAAGCGAGGCCAAGAAAGGCATCGCGAAAGAAAAGACCGTATCTGTCGAGGGCTCTTTGAGGAGCGCGCGCACGCGTACGCCCACCTCGCCAACGATCCATCCGATGACAGCTGCAATACCAAGCGCAAGCGCAACCCTTCCAATGAGCAACCCCGGGTTAAGAGCGTTGTTGTCAGCGGCTAAGCCGGCATTCATTGCGGCAGAAAGTAGGACCAGTGAGGTCGCATCGTTAAAGAGCCCCTCACCCTCAAGCACGGTGATAATGCGGTGCGAGACACCCGAACGTTTAGCAATTGAAACGGCGACCGCATCTGTTGGGGAAAGGACCGCACCCAGAGCAACGCCCCAGGGAAGGGAAATCGCGGGGACCATCCAGTTGATGACGAAGCCAACCGCGAAAGCTGAGAGAAACACCAGAGGGATTGCGAGCATCGCAACCGCATGCATTTCGCGGCGGAAATCCATGGTTGGCATACGGACCGCTGCCGAAAACAGCAGGGGCGGCAAGATGATTTCCAAGATCAGGTGCGGTTCAACTTCAATAGCCCCCACCTGGGGAAGGAAGCCGATCCCCAGACCAACCGCAAGCAGGATCAACGGTGATGCTACACCGACCTTGGGTGCCAGAAACTGCGTGGCAACAATAATGAGCATCCCAAGCAGCGCAATCATCAACGGGTCCATGCATCTAGTTTACGGGTGACGCATGCACATGCGTGGGGCGTGCATATCCGCCGCCGCTGTGCCAGTCTGTGAGCATGCGTATTGCGAGCATCCCGAAGAACTCCTCGCTGGCACTGTGTTCCTTCGACACTGAGCTTGGAACCATTACCTGCGCTGCCTCCGGTGGAGCCTTGAGCGCGCTATGGATGAGCGGGCAGCGCTTCTTCGGTTACCCTTTTGGGATTTCCGAGGCCGAGGCCACCTCCCCTGCTGACCTCTCCTCTGCGAATGGCTTGCGCGCGTGGACACTAGACGGGAGCACAGTCAGCAGTAAGAATGCGGCCATCTTGGAACAGGTCTATCAGTGGACGCAAGAATTCCTTGCGGGCACTAACCCAAACCCTTCCACCATTCCTTTGGCAACCTATGGAACAGATTTTCAGCTGCGGGTGTGGAATGCGCTTCTGGATATTCCCTACGGAGAATGCGTCACCTACGCGGATCTCGCGCGAGAGGTCGGCTCACCGCGCGCCTACCAGGCGGTTGGGAGCGCTGTTGGGCACAACCCGCTCTCGCTCATCGTCCCCTGCCACCGCGTGGCCTCGGCCTCGGGCCAGGTCCACTACGGAGGTGGGCCGGTGCGAAAGCTCTACTTGCTGTCGGTAGAGTCAAAGGGTTCTCTCCACTAAACCCTTGACGTACGTCAATCTCTACGTATAATTAGACGTGAGATTTCACGTATTTTGGAGGGCGTAATGGCACTGGAGCCTATCGAACCACAGCCCGGCAGTGACCGAGACCCCGCAAATTTCGTCGGCCGCGCTGCAATCACCTCCCAAGCGCGCAAACGCCTACAGGTGGGCGCAAATCTTCTCCTCACCGATCCCAGACGCATGGGTAAGACCTTCTGGATGCATACATTCGCCGCGCGAGAGAAGCGTTTTCACTGCTACTTCATCGATTACGAGGGCGTCTTCACAGTAAACGACTTCCTCATCCGCACTGCCGACGCACTCGTCAAAGGCGGGAAACTCCCTACGCGGGCATTTCAGAAACTCAAAACGATCTTTGATA
>CALHID010000101.1 GCA_938030835.1 uncultured Actinomyces sp.
TAGAGCAGTAATTTGAATTCACTTGTGCTGGACGTTATCGCTTTTAGAGAACTGACCAGTGCAATCACCAGCTAGTGGGCGATGTTTCACGTGAAACATCGCCCACAGTGTTTGATATCAGCATGAGTGATAGCTTGCTGGAATCATGCATTGCATAAAGATATGGAGATCGCGTAACTAAACGTCGGTACAGCTGGTGGAGCAAATCCCGATGTAATAGCAAAAGTGAACGTCAACTGCCCAGGTTCAAGCCGCGCGAGTACTCCAAGTGAATGCGGAGGAATTACAACAGTATTGAACGTGAGATTCACACTGGTCAATTTGTTTCAATAGACAGTCATGCGAGAGAATAGAGGAGGAGGTTGACATACATGGCTGACGAGCTCAATACTGAACTAATTTTCTTCGATGTCGGAGGAGTCTTAGTTAGCCAACGTCCAGACCCGCGAGAATTTGCGTCGATTATTGGCCTTGATGACTCTGCAGAATGCGTGTCGCTGGTCGATAGAGCAGTGTGGGCACATCGCGACACATATGACGAAGGAATGTCGGATCTAGACTTCTGGGACTCGGTTTCAGGTGATTGCGGTCTACCCCAACCATCAGAAGATCAAGTCCATAAGCTTGTGACCGCGGATGCTTCGCGTATGCACGCTATCGACGAAGCGGCGGCACATCTTCTCAGTGACCTGAGAAGTGCGGGGTATCACTTAGGGTTGCTCACGAACATGCCCGCGACGCACGCATCGGTGGTGATGGAAAGCGTTTGGGCTCAAAGGTATATCAATGGTCCGATGATCTTTTCCTCGCATGTAGGTATCACAAAACCGAATCGAGGGATCTATCGAGAAGCGCTTGCTTCGGCACAACGAGAGCCAGACAAACTTCTCTATATTGACGATCGATCAGAGTACGTCAAGGCTGCGGAGTATCTTGATATACGTGCTCTGACCTGGGAAAACGTCGATGCTGTAAGAGAAGACTTGAAGAAACTGGGCATTCTTTAAAAGCATGAGAATAAAGTTTGGGGCTACACCATGGTGGTGTAGCCCCAAACTAGTAGCCCGAAACTATTGAGCAAAAATCTTCTGGTGGAGGCAGCTATGCACGCTGTGCGACATACTGGACAATCGATGCACAGATCTCGTCGAAAGAGCCCGTCGCTTCGGCGGCCTGAGGGAATAGCGAGGTATCAGTCATACCGGGTGAAACATTCGCATCGATAAACCAGAAGTTTCCGTCTTCATCAGCGATGAAGTCGATACGTGAAAGATCACGCAGGCCCAAGAGCTCGTGAATCTGAATAGCTGCAGACTGAACATCGGTCATCTCGTCGTCGCTCAGACGAGCGGGGACGAAGTATTCACTCTCATCGGTTGTGTAACGAGCTTCGTAGTCGTAGTGCCCATCATCGGTAGCTACCTCGACGGGAGGTAGCGCAATGGGGCCATCTTCTAAATCGATGACCGAAACCGCGATATCACGTCCGGCAACGTAGCGCTCGAGCATGACGTGCTCCTCATAAGAGAAGGCATCAACCATCGCTGAGCGAAGATCGCTGGCGTCATAGGCCTTTGACATCCCCAGGGCTGATCCACCCGAGGAAGGCTTAACAACCAAAGGAAAGCTCAGTCCGGCCTCAATCATCTTCAGGACATTCTGTGCGCCAAGCTGGCGGAACAGAAGCTGGGGAAGGGCAATCCACCCGGGGGTATCAAGCCCTGCGGAGCCAACCAAAGCCTTCGCAGTGGGTTTATTCGATGCGAGCATCGCCTGGGCAGGCGTTGAACCAACGTAAGGAACTCCGGTTCCTTCAAGCAGGGTTTGCAGGGATCCATCTTCACCGATGGAGCCATGCACAAGCGGCCAAATAACATCGGGCTGAAAATCCGAAATTGCAGAGGGAAGGTTTTGATCGAAATCGACAACCTTGGCTGCAAAACCCTGATTGACCAGCGAATTTGCAACACGTCGCCCCGAACGTACGGAAACATCGCGTTCGTGGGTCAGACCTCCGGCGACAATAAGCACCTTCAAAGAATGAGCGGACATGAGGGTTTCTCCTTGTCAGTCTTCGGTATGAACAGAACCGTCATGACGGTTAGTTAAAAATTCAGCATCTTCTTCGGGCGCAACACCGAACATGTCGACCAATTGCTTCTCGGCATTGACGACCCCAGCAAGGCGGCGGACACCCTCACGAATGCGATCCGGTTCCGGATAGCAGAAAGATAGACGCATATGATCAGTTCCGCGACCGTCGTAGTAGAAAGCAGTACCTGAAACGTAGGCAACCTGCGCCTTCACAGCGCGGGGAAGCATGCTGCGAGCATTCAAGCCCTCAGGCAGCGTTACCCAGGTGTAAAAGCCACCGACAGGCTTGGTCCACGAACACTCAGGCATGTACTCATCAAGCGCATCTAACATCGCTTTGCAGCGCTCGGCATACATCGCCCGGTAGACCTTGACCTGGCCATACCAGTCGTAATTGTTCAGATAGCTGGACAGGAACATCTGTCCGAACATGCCGGGCGACAAAATAGCTGCTTCCGAGGCCAAGATCAGCTTTGCGCGGATAGCGTGGGGGGCGAGCGCCCATCCAATACGCATGCCTGGAGCAAACATCTTAGAAACCGAGCCCAGGTAGACAACACCCTCGGGGGAGAAAGAATGAATAGCGGGCAGGGGATCCGAATGGAAGCCAAGCAGACCGTACGGATTGTCTTCCAAAATCAGCACGTGCTCGCGCATGCAAATCTCTGCGATACGTTGACGCCTTTCAAGAGTCAAGGTCACGCCAGCAGGGTTTTGGAAATTCGGAATTGTGTAGAGGAATTTAATGGCGCGACCAGCAGACTTTAGGCGACGGATCGTCTCTTCCAAGGCCTCGGGAATGAGGCCATCTTCATCCAAATCAACGTGAACAACATCGGCCTGGCGAGCACGGAAACACCCAAGAGCGCCCACATACGAAGGAGACTCAGCCAAAACAACATCGCCCGCGTTGATGAAAAGCTCTGCCATGAGGTCAAGGGCTTGCTGTGAACCGGTAGTGATCACCACGTCGTCGGGGTCGGCGCCAATGATTCCGTCATAGGTCATCACGCTGACCAGTTGCTCACGCAGGGGTTCCCAGCCTTGGCCGGAACCGTACTGCAGGGCCTGAGCGCCAGAGGTCAAGATCAAGCTCTTTGCAGTTTCAGCAAGGCTCTCAAGGGGAAGGTCCTTCAAATTCGGCATACCGCCGGCAAGGGAAACAACCTCGGGTCGAGAGACAACAGAAAACAGTGCGCGAATCTCAGAAGCTCGCAGGTTATGAGCTCGATCTGCGTAGGCATCAAACCACGGGTCGAGTCGATTTCCCTGTGACTGAGGATCCTGAGACATTAGCGAACCTTTCTATATAAGTATGTCGAAAGACACACGTACCTAAGTGTGCCACTAAAACGACTGTCGTGACATAAGCGCCGAGGCCGTGGACACTTAGTCCGCGCCGTGAGGGTCCGCTTCCTCAACGGAGTAGATACCAGGAAGATCGGAGATTGTGGCGATTAGCGCGGGTAGCGCAACACGGTCGGCGGTCGTCGTCTCAATGAATGCATGTCCGCGCTTGCCCTCGGTGTCAGATCGAACCTCGGAAACGCGCCACTTTGAATCTGTCATCACGCTCAATACGCGACGCATGACCCCTTGACCGGGATCGAAAACCAACTCCAAAACAATAGTGTTGGGACGACGGGGAGCATGAGGACCGATGTGGCGTGAAAGAGGTGTCAGTGCGAAAACAACAATGAAGTGCATCAATGTGACAGCGGTTCCCGCAATCCACAAACCTGCACCACATGCCATACCAATTCCGGCAGTCTCCCAGACGGTTGCGGCTGTGGTCAGGCCTCGGACTGCTCCCGAGCGGGTCAGAATAATACCCGCGCCAAGGAAGCCAATTCCGGAAACGATCTGCGCGGCGACGCGAGAGGGATCAACACGCACAAGATCAGCCGCAAGCACGTCATTAAAACCGTACTTCGATACGACCATGAGAAGGGCTGAGGTCATACCGACAATCGCATCAGTACGAAGACCAGCGCTCTTTCCGCGGGCCTGACGCTCCAAACCGATCAGAGAGGAAAGGAATAGAGCAAGTAAGATCCCGAGGATCTGGTCGATATGTTGGCTCAGAGTGAGCACTGGCCCTCCTTGGCAGCGGCGCGGTGATGGTGTGTCATTGATTGTTTACAAGGGTACATCCCCTAGGAAAAACCAGGGGCCAATCAGGGCCTTACCTCATGGTGCTAACGGGCAGAAAAGCTCAAACTGAAACCATGACTTCACCACTGCAGCAGGGCGCAGGCGCGCCACAAGCTCCTTATGCATCCACGGCCTCGGGAATGGTTGTCAACGGGCTTACGAAACTCTATCAACGCGGCGGAAATACAGTTCAGGCACTCGCGGGAGTCAGCCTATCGATCCCCCAGGGCAGCCAACTGGCAATTATGGGACCCTCGGGCTGCGGAAAGACCACGCTTTTGCACTGCTTAGCGGGAGTGCTTCGACCGACGACGGGAAGTATCACCCTGGATGGCACTGAAATCACACAACTGAGTGAGGGAGCAATTTCAGAACTCCGCCTCAAGCACTTTGGTTTCGTGTTCCAAGATGGGCAGCTGCTTCCAGAACTTCCCTGCCAGGAAAATATTGCAATGCCCCTGATGCTGGCGGGAGTTGCGCGTAAAGAGGCCATTGCCCGCGCACAGCAGATCCTGGTGAATCTGGGGCTGGAGGGCGCAGGTCCATACCGCCCCGGCCAGCTCTCCGGTGGTCAGGCGCAGCGCGTTGCGATTGGGCGCGCGCTGATTACCAATCCCAAAGTTGTCTTTGCCGATGAACCGACGGGCGCTTTGGATCAAAGCACCGGCGCGGAGGTCATGGGTGTGCTGACCTATGCCTGCCAAAGCACCAGGGCGAGCTTGATTCTGGTGACCCATGATCCTTCGGTGGCCGCGCGACTTCCGCATGAAATCCATATGCGAGACGGCCTGATCGATCAGAAGGTGTCTCGATGAGCACAATACTCACTGCGGCACGCGCAGTCCTGGGCTCTCGTGATCGCGCGACCTCAATTCTGACAGTTTTGGCTTTCGCCCTTCCCCACGCAATTCTTCTATCCGTCACGGGTGGGGTTCTGATGTTCTTTACGCGTACCTATGACCTGCCAGAAGGCTTCGAGGGAATGGGTGGCTTTTATGTGTTGCTGGCGTGCTTTGCGGGACTTTTGATGATCGTCCCGACTCTGAGCATGGGCGCGGCCGCTGCGCGTCTGGGAATGAGTCGACGCACACGGGATTTAGCGGTTCTCCGCCTCATGGGATTAGGGCCTGCAAAAACGCGTCTTGCGTGTCTGATCGAGACCGCGGTCTATGCAGCCGTTGGTGTTGTGTGTGGTACCGCTCTATACGGCGCACTTTTGCCGGTTTGGCAGCTGATTTCTTTCCAGGGTGAGCGCATAGGGGTTCACGAGATGTGGGTCGGTCCCCTTGTCCTCCTTGCCGAGGCAGTACTGATGATTGCGCTGGCCGCCGCTTCGTCGATGCTTGCGATGCGTAAAGTGGCAATTACCCCCTTGGGTGTCACGCGTCGTACTGAGGGGGCGAAGGTTTCACCACTGTGGCTGACTCTGATGCTTGTTCTGATCATAGGCTGGGTGATTGTTGCTCAGTTTATGATGCAGCTGGGAATGGCGATTGCCGTCGGCTTGTTCTTGGGATTCCTTGGCGTGATTTTTGCGCTGGTTAATGTCGTGGGAGCTTTTTCGGTATCCCTTCTGGGCAATGCCATGGCAAGTCTTGCCCGCACTCCTCAGATGCTTCTTGCGGGTCGTCGTATCGCTGATGATCCAAAGAGCGTTTGGAGGTCTTTCGGTGCGGTTGCCCTGGTTGCCTTCATTGTCGGTGTGCTCATGCCAATCTTCAGCTCGATCGTGGGCGCTGCGGGGGACATGCAGGACGTCGAGAGGATCCTCGTGTCGGATATTCGCACGGGAATGCTTCTGACCTTTGGTATCACTATGGCTTTGGGTGCAATTTCAACTGCGATCAATCAAGGCATTCGCGTCATTGATTCCGTTGAGCAGATGAAAGCCTTGGAATTCATGGGCTCGCCCCGAAACTTTATGGATCGTGCGCGAAGGATTGAAATTCTGCTTCCGGCACTGCTCATGATCGGCGGAGCAATGAGTTTGGGCATTGTCTTTATGTCTCCGATTATGGCCCTGAGTGCTGGGCTCGCCCCGATGCTGATTTTGGTGGGTATGACTGTGCTGGGCATCGGGCTGATTATGTTGGCTTCCGAGGCCACAGGACCCTTGCGTCGTAAACTATTGAGTGATCTTCACGAGGGGAATAACTGAATTAATACGGC
>CALHID010000102.1 GCA_938030835.1 uncultured Actinomyces sp.
TTGGTGCCTGCGCCGAGGCCTACCTTCGCCAGCTTGCTGGAATTCAGTTGGTTTCCCACGTGGTTGCTGTTGGCCCTGTTCAGGGACGCTCAGATACCCTTCCGCTACCTGAGGACGAGGCTGCACTGAACGCCTCGCCTATGCGCTGCCTAGATGCTCAGGACGAGGTGCGATTCCTCGAATGCGTTGAGGAAACACGCTCCTTGGGGGATACCGTTGGCGGTGTTGTTGAGGTTGTTGCATGGGGCGTTCCGATCGGTGTTGGTACGCATGTTCAGGCGGATCGCCGGCTTGATACCCTATTAGCCGCGGCATTGATGTCGATCCAGTCTGTGAAGGGCGTCGAAATCGGTGATGGCTTTGCGCAGTCGCGTCTTCGCGGTTCACAGGCTCATGACGAGATTGAGCGTGTCGATGGACGCGTTCAGCGCAGCTCGAACCATGCCGGTGGTATCGAGGGCGGGACATCCAATGGGCAGCCGATCGTCGTCCGTGCTGCTTTCAAGCCAATCTCAACGGTTCCTCACGCGTTGAAAACAATTGATCTGGCAAATGGAGAGGAAGCTCGAGCACTTCACCAGCGCTCCGATACCTGCCAGGTAGTCCCCGGCGCTGTTATTGCCGAGGCCGAGGTCGCCTTGGTTCTTGCGCGCGCGATAGCTGATCATGCCGGAGGGTACTCCCTCTCAGAGTGTGCGCGTAATCTCTCTGCTTATCTTTCTCGTATTGATGAACGTCTGGGGAACGTGCAGTGACCAGACAGCAGATCGTTCTTGTCGGTATGCCTGCTAGTGGAAAGAGCAGAGTAGGACGGGAACTTGCGTCGGCTCTGGGGCTTGAGCATCGTGATTCAGATGCCTTGATTGAGGAATCTACCGGCCGCAAAATTCCGGAGATTTTCTCAACCGATGGTGAGGATTACTTCCGACAGCTTGAAGAAGAGGTTATTCGGCAGGCTCTGGCGTATCCGGGGGTTCTCTCTTTAGGCGGGGGAGCGCTCACCCGAAAAGCGACCCGCGAGCGCTTGCGCGACTGCTTTGTGGTCTATATCAAGGCGGAGCTCTCTGAATTACTCCGCCGATCTCAGGGGTCGGATCGCCCTCTGCTCGCGGGGGATGCACAGGCGCGTCTCGAAGAGCTATGGGAAGCGCGTAAGGAATATTTTCCAGAGGTTGCCTCTCTAGAGGTTCAAACCAGTTCTGGACCTGTTATTCATGTTGTTGAGCAAATTCTTCAAGAAGTTGGTGAAGATGATGAGCGTGACGATTCCAGTCAAGATTGATACTCCCTACGACGTCGTTATCGGAAGGAATCTGTCGACGGAAATCCTTCAGCAGGTCTTACGCGAGAATACGACGAAGCTTCTTATCGTTTGTGCACCGCACGTGAGAAATTACGCTCGTGAATGTGCATCTCAGCTTGAGGGCTTAGGTTACGAGGTTTCTACACAGATTCTTCCAGATGGGGAAGAGGCGAAGACCATTGAGGTCATGGCCTCGCTGTGGGATTGTGCCGGAAGATTTAGACTCGGTCGCGCGGATGCTGTGATTGCCATTGGTGGGGGAGCCTCAACAGATGTTGGGGGATTTCTTGCTGCTTCGTGGCTGCGTGGCATTGATTTCATTGCAGTGCCCACCACCTTACTTGGGATGGTTGATGCCTCGGTTGGAGGCAAGACCGGTATCAATACTCCCGTAGGTAAGAACCTTGTTGGCGCCTTTCATTCTCCGCGGCGCGTTGTCGTTGATCTCGATCGCCTCGAAACTTTGAACCACGACGACTATCGCGCGGGGCTTGGTGAGGTCGTCAAATGCGGTTTTATTTCAGATCCCGCGATCCTTTCGATCGTCGAAGCTAATCCCGAGGCTGTTTATGATCCCCGTTCTGAGGAGATCGCTGAACTCATTGAACGATCCATTGCCGTTAAAGCTCGAGTAGTGAGCGCTGATCTTCATGAGAGCGGTCCCCGTGAATTCTTAAACTACGGACATACGCTGGCACATGCGATCGAAAAAATTGAGAACTTCCACTATCGCCACGGTGAGGCAGTGGCTATCGGTTGTGTGTTTGCAGCTCATCTTGCGCAGCGTCGGGGGAAGCTTAGTGAAGCCGAGGTTCAGCGTCATATTGAAGATTTCTCTGCCCTTGGACTTCCAACCTTCTATGAGGGGGCGCCGATCGATGCATTGCTTGAGGTAATGCTTTCGGATAAGAAAGTGCGGGCGGGAGTTTTGCGCTTCGTTCTTCTTGATGGAGTGAATCATCCTGTTACGGTGAAGGTTAATCCGCAGGAAGTTATTGATTGCGCTCTCGCAATGGGGATGCGACAGTGAATGGGCGTGAGCATCCGACTTTGGTTCTTGTTGGGACCTCTGGAAGCGGAAAAACTTGCGTTGCACAGGAAATTGCAAAGACCTGTGGCTTAAGAGTGCAAGAAGATCAAGAACTTCTTGAATCGTCATATTCGCGATCATTTGATGAACTAGTTTTGGATGAGCATTTTCCTTTGCAAGAAGCGTTGGAGCGCGCTGGATTTCAGCTTTTGTCCGGTGGCTGTGATATTGCGGTGTTGTCACCCTCGCAGGTTAATAATTCGCGGATCCTTTCCAAGCTTTCACAGCTGATCGATGAAGGTACGTCACTTGTCCTTCTGAGGACTTCCATTGATGAGGCTGCGCGTCGCGTGGGGCTCAATGCTCCGCGTTCTGTGGGATTGGGGACGCCAAGAGCGCTATTTGCCGCGATGAGTCGGCAATTGGATCGCACTTATCGAGATCTGGCCACTTTTTCATGTGATACTGGCGAAAAAACGGCGCGTGAGGTAGCGGATACCATCATCGCGGCGTGTAAGATGGCCACGGTTTAAGCTCACCCGATTTGGGAGGATTTTATAGTGGCAACGACAAATGATCTGAAGAACGGCACCGTCATGGTGATCGACGGCCAGCTCTGGCAGGTTGTCGAGTTCCAGCACGTCAAGCCGGGTAAGGGCCCCGCTTTCGTTCGCACTAAGATCAAGAATGTCCTGTCTGGCAAGATCGTTGACCGCACTTTCAATGCGGGCATGAAGATCGAGACTGCGACGGTTGACCGTCGTGATATGACCTACCTCTACCAAGATGGTACCGACTACGTCTTCATGGATTCCTCCACCTACGAGCAGATCAATGTCCCTGCAGAGGTTGTCGGCGACGCTGCTCATTTCATGGTTGAGAATCAGGATGTCATTGTTTCTCAGCATGACGGTCAGGTCCTCTTCATTGAACTTCCCGCCACTGTCATTTTGACTATTGCGCACACCGAGCCCGGTCTGCAGGGTGACCGTTCTTCCGCTGGTACGAAGCCTGCTACGCTCGAAACCGGTTACGAAATCCAGGTTCCGCTCTTCATGGAAGAGGGTACCCGCGTGAAGGTTGATACCCGCGATGGTTCCTACTCCGGACGTGTGACTGACTGATAATGTCCCACAAACATCAGTTCACTTCTCGTACCAAGGCACGTAAGCGTGCCGCTGATGTCGTCTACGAGGCGGACCAGCGTGGCATGGGGCGTAATGCTACTGTCTTGCGTGATCTCCTTCGCGAACGCAAGGTCATTACAGCAGCACTGACACCGCTGCCGGATTATTCGATTCGTATGATCGAAGGCGTCGCTGATGAGCTGTATCGGATTGATCGTTTGATTGATACTCATGCTCGTACCGGCCTCGATCGAATTCCCGCAGTTGATCGTGCCGTCCTGCGAGTCGCGGTCTGGGAAATGTTGTCTAACTCTGAAGAGGTTCCTCCGGTTATTGCGATCGATGAGGCGATTTCAATTGTTAAGTCGATTTCAACGGAAGAATCCGCAGGCTTTGTGAATGCGATTCTTGATGCGATACGTCAAGATATTGAGTCTCCTTCATGGTCTCGGCGCTCAAGCGAGGTCGACAATGGCCATGAGTTCGATGAGGAACTCAGTGCAGATGAGCTGACAGAGCTGGATGATCTTCTCAACGAATACTGAAATAGTGTGAGTGGTAAACGGGGGCGCCTGGGGCGCCCCCGTTTATGACACTCCGAACGCATCAGTTAGTGTGTGATGTTTGACACAAAAGACTATGAAGGAAGTTGTTCCAACTTTTCACACTCGCACTTCTCTTTAATTCCTGCTATAGCCGCCTGCTCGGATTTCAGTTTGTTTATGCGATGCTTTAAGAGTTTCCCACCCTGCAGGTCACAGGCAGTTTCTGCTTCAAAATTGATGGCAGTCGTTTTACTACAGTGAAACGACTGCTGAGAGAAGACAGTCTTAAATGCACATCTGCATTGATGTTTTTTGAACGACTCTTCACTCGCTTTTTGCCCGTGTTGCGCGCATCGTCGGTTGCAGTTGCACCAAAAACTATCAAAATAGTGCGATGCTTATTCCTGTCAGGGGAATCTAGAAAAAGGAGCGTAGTGAGATGGCACTGCCAGATCTGACTCCGCAACAGCGAGCCCAGGCTCTTGAAAAGGCGACGCGCGCTCGTCGTCGGCGCGCTGAGGTGAAGGATGCGCTCAAGTCGCGAAAGATTACTCTGTCTGAAGTCATCGACATGGCTGCAACAGATGATGCAATCGCGAAGATGAAAGTGCGTTCTTTACTGGAAGCCCTGCCTAGAGTCGGTGTAAGTACTGCGGAAGCACTGATGAACGAGATCAAGATTGCGCCTTCAAGGCGTGTTCGAGGTCTTGGTCAGGTGCAGCGAGAAGAATTAATTCGTCGCTTCGGCTGAACTTTTAAGCCAGCTGTGGCAGCATACAGGCATGTCTTCATCTACGGTTACTGTCATTGCAGGTCCCACGGCTGTTGGTAAGGGAACTGTGATCGCGCGCTTGCGCGAGCTATTTCCTGAAGTTGAGCTCTCGGTTTCGATGACAACGCGTTCTCCGCGACCGGGAGAAATCGACGGGGTGCACTACCACTTTGTCAGTGAGGACCAGTTCGCCCAGCTCATTGATTCCAAACAAATGCTGGAGTGGGCACTCGTTCACGGGAAATATCATTACGGAACACCGCGTGGTCCAGTTGATGATGCAGTTCGACGCGGAGTGCCTTTTCTGCTCGAAATCGATGTTGCTGGTGTGCGTCAAGTTCGTGAATCGCTTCCTGACGCTCGCTTTGTTTTTATCGCACCGCCGTCGTGGGAAGTGCTTGTCTCTCGCTTGGTCGGTCGGGGTACCGAAGACCCTGCTGAACAAGAGCGACGTTTGCGTACTGCAAAGGTAGAGCTTGCAGCTGCAGATGAGTTTGATGTCACCATCGTTAATGATGATTTGGAGCTTGCTGTCCATGAACTAGCCCATGTGATGGGGCTAGAATAGAAGCCGGTTCTTGCCAGTTACATCAGGAGAGATTTGCATGTCCGGAATTGTTGCGCAGCCCGAAGGCATCACCTACCCGCCGATTGACGACCTGCTGGAGCACGTCGATTCAAAGTATGCCTTGGTGATTTTTGCTGCCCGTCGTGCTCGCCAGATCAACTCCTACAACATCCAGCTTGAGCAGAACATGATCCAGTTTGTCGGACCTGTTGTAGAAACTGAAGTCGACGAGAAGCCCTTGGCGATCGCACTTCGCGAAATTGATGAAGGCCTGTTGACCCTTGAGTCAGCACCCCAAGCCTGATCAGCAGCCCGCTCACATCGTTCTTGGTGTGTCAGCGGGCATTGCTGCATATAAAGCCGTTTTCCTTTTGAGAATCCTTCAAAGAGACGGCTACCGAGTCCGCGTCGTTCCAACACCTTCTTCGCTTGAGTTCGTTGGGCGAGCAACCTGGGAAGGGCTCACCCTCGAGAGCGTGAACACTGACGTTTTTCATGGTGGGGGAGCAGACCACGTTGAGTTAGCGCGGGGTTGTGCCGCTATTGTTATTGCACCCGCTACCGCTGATGTTATTGCTCGGATAGCGAATGGTCAGGCCAATGACCTTTTGACAACCACCGTTCTTGCCAGTGATTGCCCTGTAGTTATTGCACCTGCTATGCACACGCAAATGTGGCGCGCGGCCGCAACGCAGGAGAATATTGCCCGGCTTCGGAAGCGCGGATATATCGTTGTCGGCCCGGAAAACGGCGATCTTGCTTCCGGTGACCACGGGGCTGGTCGTATGAGTGAACCTGAGGTTATCGCTGCCCAGGTGCGCAGAGCGTTCGGCGTATCAGGGGACCTTGCGGGAAAGAAAATTCTGATAACCGCCGGTGGCACCCGTGAAGCGATTGATCCAGTCCGCTTCCTTGGTAACCGCTCGACTGGTCGACAGGGAATCGCGATCGCCCGCGAGGCCCTTAGTCGCGGGGCCGAGGTTACTTTAATAACTTCCAATATTGAGGCTGCTCTTATTCCTCAGGGATGCAGAGTGATCGATGCTCCTTCCGCTCAAGACGTCTATGACGCCGTGATGTCTCATCTTGGGCACAGCGATGCATTGGTCATGGCGGCTGCGGTTGCTGACTACCGCCCACGGGCGGCCTCGGCCTCGAAAATCAAAAAAGAAGAGAATGAATCAGCGCCGCCGCGGATCGAACTTACGGAAACGACGGATGTACTGCGCAGCGTGAGTTCGGCTCCTGACCGCCCCCGCGTGGTCCTTGGCTTTGCTGCTGAGACCGGCGATCAAGATACAGTGCTGTCCTATGGGGCAGCGAAAGCCAAGCGTAAAGGTGCGGACTATCTTGCTGTGAATGCAGTGGGTACCGATATCGGATTTGGCGATGTTCCCAACTATGTATATGTCCTGAACCAAGAGGGGTCGGTAGTGACCCAAGGTGGTGGAACGAAGGCAGATGTTGCCCGAATCCTCATTGATCTTATTTCACAGCGGTTCGATACGATGGAGGCGTGAGCGATATGCGTAAGTACTTTACTTCTGAATCTGTAACCGAAGGTCATCCCGATAAGGTCTGTGATCGTATTTCCGACTCGATCTTGGACGCCTTACTTGAGGCCGATCCTCAGTCGCGTGTTGCTGTGGAGACAATGGTGACAACCGGTTTGGTTCATGTGGCCGGTGAGGTTTCAACCAATGCTTATGTTGAAATTCCGCAGATTGTCCGCGAGCAGATCCTCGAAATCGGTTACGACTCATCCCGTAAGGGATTCGACGGTGCTTCCTGCGGTGTCTCCGTGTCTATTGGTGCCCAAAGTAGTGATATCGCAGATGGCGTGGATCATTCCTTGGAGACGCGTTACGGTTCAAATGAGGATCGCCGTGAGGCTCAGGGAGCGGGCGACCAGGGCATGATGTTTGGCTATGCCTCGGATGAAACTCCTGATCTTATGCCTGCTCCAATTTGGCTTGCGCACAAGCTAGCGGAGCGTCTTGCAGCTGTTCGCCATCAAGGGTTGGCTCATAGTCTTCGTCCTGATGGAAAGACACAGGTCACTCTTGCTTATGATGAGCAGGGCATTCCTCGCGAGATCGATACGCTAGTCATTTCGACTCAGCACGACCCCGGGCTTGGCATGAGTCAGCTCGAAGAGCAATTGCGTGAGTTGGTTGTTTCTCCTGTGCTCGAAGAGACGGGCTTGGGGCTTTCAACTGAAACAATGAAGCTTCTTGTTAATCCTTCTGGGCGCTTTGTTATCGGTGGACCTGCTGGCGATGCCGGTCTGACCGGACGCAAGATTATTGTTGACACCTACGGAGGCATGGCCCGCCACGGAGGCGGTGCATTCTCCGGTAAAGATCCCTCAAAGGTCGACCGTTCGGCTGCATACGCAGCGCGCTGGATCGCAAAGAATATCGTCGCCGCAGGCTATGCAAAACGCTGTGAGATTCAATTGGCCTATGCAATTGGTCGTGCGCATCCAGTCGGACTTTATGTCGAGACCTTTGGTACCGGAACTGTGAGTGATGACGTTCTTACCGATGCCATCACCCGCTGCTTTGATCTTCGCCCTGCAGGAATCATCGAAGACCTTGATCTTCTACGACCGATTTACGCGCAGACCGCTGCTTACGGTCACTTTGGTCGTCCGATTTTCCCCTGGGAGCAGACGGATCGTGTGGCTCGTCTCCAGGAAATTCTTCAATGAGTGCCGCCCCTAGCGCAGCCCGTGCGACAAACCGCGGAACCGCCATCGAAATGGCGGTTTCGGGGATCATCGGTCTATGCGCGTCCTTCGTCCTCTCGATCGAGGCGTGGCAGTTGGCGGCGGATCAGGGACGAACATTTAGCTGTGACGTTTCTTCGGTTCTGTCGTGTTCTGCGGTCGCAGCCACTCCACAGGCTCGAGTACTGGGATTCCCAAATGCCTTTTTGGGGATCTTTTTCGAGGCCGTTGTCTTGACCGTTTCTTTCGCCCTCATTGCAGGGGTACGTTTTCCGAAATGGTATTTCCTAGGCGTTGAAGCTCTCTATACCATCGGCCTGTTCTTCGCATATTGGCTCTTCACGCAGTCGTATTTCGTCATTCACGTGTTGTGTCCGTGGTGTTTGCTCATCACAATAACGACGACGCTTGTGTGGTTTGGGCTTACACGAGTATGCATTTCTCAGGAAGTGCTCCCCGCGCCTGCGTGGTGGAAGTCAGTGATGAAGGCCGGTGGAGACTGGCTGGTCGTCGTCCTCGTCATTGCAGCTGTTCTTGCGATGATAGTTGTGCGATACGGTTCAGTACTTTTCGGTAATTGATCAGTTGGTGCTCAATCGGTCTTCAAATGCCGGTTCAATGTGTTGAACTAGGTGTATGGTGATGGACGCGTTACCCCTTCCGGGTTTTGAATCAGAGTGTGATGTGCCGCGGCTTATTGCGCATGTCTATGTTGATTCTGACCTTCCCCACCTCGATTACCCGCTGGATTATCTTGTTCCCGCCAAATGGGAATCGATAGATCTTGCTGGATATATCGTCCAGGTACCCCTTGCGGGGCGAAAACGGATTGGATGGGTCGTTTCGTGTGAAAAACGCAGTGATATCAGTCCTGCGATCCGTGAAATTATCGATGTTGTTTCGACGATTTCTGTCGTTTCACCGAAGACTTTTGAATTAGCCGCTTACATAGGCAAGCGTTTTCTCTCAACCGCTTCTACCGTATTGGGAATCGCCGTTCCTCCAAGGCGCGCACGGGTTGAAGAAGAATCAATGCCATCGGGACCTTCGGAGTTGAAGATTAGCCAGGGAAATCCCTGGGACGCTTTTGAACTTGGCCATCTATTTCTTGGGCATGTGAGTCAAGGTGAGTACCCGCGTGCTGTATGGACATCGATTCCAGGACGATCAGAATCTGAAATCGCCCATCTTATTTCTTCTGTTCAAAACGCTGGAAAGACGGCTCTTATCGTCGTGCCGACGGCTCGAGTTGCCGCTGAGCTATCTTCTTCGTTGTCTAAGATCTTTGACGCATCGATCCCCGTTTACAGTGCTGAACAGACGGCCACTGAGCGCTACCGTCTGTACCTTCAAGCAAAGATGGGGACGCATCGCGTGATCGTTGGTACGCGTTCGGCGGTGTGGCTTCCCATGAAGGATCTCGGATTGATTGTTATCTGGGGCGATGGGGAGGACCATCTTCGTGAAGTGCGCGCTCCGCGCACTGATGCATTGGACGTGGGGGTTGCACGTTCGCATCTTGAACATGTTGCTCTTGCTGTTGGAAACTATTCTCGCTCGGTGAAGGCGCAGTATCTTGTCGAACGCTCCTGGGCGATTTCTCTTACTCCACAACGTGAGGTATTGCGAGCATCGACAGGACGTTTTGTCGTCGCTGATTCTTTTGATCAGGAGCGGCAGGGAAAGTCGGCTTTTACTTATCTGCCACCGGATGCATTCTCCTGTATTCGTGCGGGATTGAAAGAGGGACCCGTTCTCATTCTTTCTCCGCATTCGGGATATATCCCTGTCGTCGGTTGTTCTCGCTGCGGAAGGCCTGCCCGCTGCGAATACTGCTCAGGACCGCTTCAATTAGAGGCTGACCATTCGATAGTGTGCTCATGGTGCGAACGCAAGAGTGAGAATTGGTCGTGCCTTAAATGCCAGGGGACAACCCTTAAATGGTGGCGGCTTGGCTCTGAGCGCATCGGCGAAGAAATCGGTCGTTCTTTCCCTCAAATTCCTTTGACCATCACTCAAGCGAATGATGAAACGCGTCCGTGTGTTGGTCCCGAAGCTCGAATAGTTGTCTCAACTCCAGGCGTGGAGCCCAAAGCTCAGGATGGCTACGCGGCAGTAATTATCTCCTCAGCCGCGGCGCTTGCCTCGAGGCCTGAGATGTGGGCCCCAGAAGAAGCCCTGCGCAGGTGGTTGAATGCCGGTGCGCTGGCCCGTGCTCACGGTCGAATATGGGTCTCTGCTGGGGTTGAACACGCGCTTGCACAGGCTCTCGTTAGATGGGCTCCCGAAGACTACATTCAGCAGCTTCTTGATGAGCGCAAGGCTCTTCGATTCCCACCAACTGCATCAATCGTTGCAATCGACGGACCTCCTGACCAAGTGAATGCTTTTTGTCAGGATCTCCCCGCAGAGTTAATCGGTATTGTTGATGCGCCTTCGGTTGGGAAGATTGGACATCGTCCGGATGATCGGCGCGCTCTTATTCGCTGTGCGACAGCTGATTATCCTCAACTCGCACAAGTACTTCGCGAACGTAATGGTGTGCGTTCGGCACGTAAACGCTATCCGCTTCGCCTCACCTTGAATCCTCCTGAGCTGTTCTAGACAAGCCGATACACTATGAGCGTGCGTATTGTATTTGCAGGTACCCCTGAGCCGGCGTTACCGACCCTTGAAGCCCTGATTTCCTCGCCACATGAGGTCGTTGGTGTTATTACTCGTCCTCCAGCAAAGAGCGGTCGTGGGCGCCATCTAGTCCCATCGCCCATTGCGCAGCGTGCAAGTGAAGCTGGAATTGATCTCTTCGAAACCTCGTCTCTTAAAGGAGACGAGGCCTTGGACCGCATTCGTGCGTGGAACGCTGATATCGCAGTTGTCGTTGCCTATGGCGCTTTGATTCCCCTGCGTGTGCTCGAGGCTCTTCCGTATGGTTGGCTTAATCTTCACTTCTCTGATCTTCCTTTCTTCCGCGGTGCGGCTCCCGTGCAGTGGGCAATCCTGTCGGGACTGAGTGAAACTGCATCCAGCGTTTTCCAGCTAGAAGAGGGATTGGATACTGGTCCCGTTTATTCCCGTCGCAAGGTCGAGATTGCCGATCAGACCAGTGGTGAGCTCCTCGATGAAATGGCGCGTTTAGGCGCTCAGCAAGTTGTTGATGTGGTTAACGCCATTGAGGCCGGACAAGCTCTTGCACAACCACAAGTCGTACCTGAGGGTGTCGAACTCAGCTATGCCCGGCGCTTGGAACCCAGTGATGGTGCTGTCTCCTTTGCTGAGAGTGCCCACCAGACGTGGCTGAGAATCCGCGCAGTGATTCCCAGCCCAGGTGCATATACGGAGTTCCGTGGGCAAAGACTCAAGCTGGGTAAGGTTTCTTTGACCGATGTTCCCACCCCCGGCCCCGGCCGTCTCATCGTTTCGAAGAAGAGCGTCCTTGTTGGTTGCACAGACTTCTGTCTCGAGCTTGGTCAGGTTGCTCCCGCCGGTAAAAAATGGATGGATGCAGCTGCATGGGCACGCGGCGCGCGGTTGGACAGTGATGTCCGGCTCGGCGAAGGGATAGCGCTCTGATGGCAACTCACCGTTATTCCGACGGATATCGTTCCTTTCGCGAAGCGGATCCCGCCCGTCAGGTTGCCTTCGAGGTCCTGACATTGGTACGCAATGAGGATGCCTACGCGAATCTGGTTCTTCCAAAAGTTTTGAAATCCTTTGAAGGACAGGCGCATCTCGATCAACGTGACCGAGCTTTCGCCGTTGAACTTACCTACGGCACCCTCCGCGAACAGGGATTCCTTGATTGGGTGATCTCTCGAAACTCTTCCCGTCCGCTTTCCGATATCGAAGGCGGCATCGTTGATATCCTGCGTCTTGGCGTTTATCAGTTGCTGCGTATGCGAGTTCCCGACCACGCTGCGGTTTCTCAAACTGTCGATCTTGCACGGCAGTATCTCAGTGCTGGTCCAGCAAAGTTCATTAATGCTGTTTTGCGTTCTGTGATCCGTGAGGGCGATCAGGCAAGGCAAGAAGCTTTGAATGAACTTCCGGAATCTGAACGCCTGGCGATCGAATACTCTCATCCGCAATGGATGGTTGAAGAATATAGTCGTGCGCTCGTTGCCAACGGTTGTTCCAGTGAAGAGATTGCTGAGCTTCTGGCTGCTAACAACCAGGCACCCTACGTTTCTCTTGTCGCACGCCCAAGCCTCATTGAGGTTGATGAACTTGCTGATCAGTGTCTTGATCACCTGAGAACTCGTATTGCTGATGGCGAGGTATCTCCCTACGCTGTTCTTCTTGAGTCCGGGGATCCAGCCCGTATTCCTGCAATCAGGCAGAGGCGAGCAGCGGTTCAGGATGAGGGTTCTCAACTAGCCGGGATTTTGGCGGCTCAAGTCCCCGTGACGGGGAAAGATCAGAGCTGGCTCGACCTTTGCGCAGGTCCCGGAGGTAAAGCGGCGCTGATCGCTTCACTAGGCGTTGAACGAGGCGCTCAGCTTGTCGCCAACGAGGTGCACTCTCATCGAGCGCGCCTCATCGAAAAGACCCTTGAACTCCTTGATAACACTGAAGTTGTGTGCTCCGATGGAACACGCTTTGGCGGTGAAGGCACACGTTGGCCTTTAGAGTCTTTCGACCGGGTGATTATTGATGCGCCGTGCTCTGGCCTTGGATCGATGCGTCGTCGGCCGGAATCACGTTGGCGCAGAGATCAAAATGACGTCTCACAGTTGGTTTCCCTGCAGGCAGAGCTACTTGATCGAGGAATCGAATTGACCAGGCCTGGGGGAGTGACGGTTTACATCACCTGCTCGCCGGTCGTTCAGGAAACTCTCGATCAGATTTCACGTGTTCTCTCCGCGGGACGTGTCGAGCTGGTGGATCTGCGTCCTGTGGCCTCGCGAATTACTCCCAGGCCACTTAACCTTCCGGAAGCAGAAGGAATTGCTGCTCGAACAATTCAGCTATGGGAACACCGTAACGAAACTGATCTTATGTTTATTGCTGCTCTCAGAAAACTTCCAGTAGCTCAGGAGCTCTCATGACCGCGCCGCTCATTTCGCCTTCGATTCTTAATTGCGATATTGCCAGACTTGAGGACGAACTGAAAAAGATTTCCAGTGCTGATATCGCTCATGTCGATGTCATGGATAATCACTTTGTCCCCAACCTTACCTGGGGTCTTCCCGTCGTGGAGGCCTGCGTAAACACTGGCATCTTGCCCATTGATGCTCACTTAATGATTGAAGATCCAGATCGGTGGGCACCTGCGTACGCAGAGGCCGGTTGCGCGTCGGTCACCTTCCATGCCGAGGCGGCTTCGGCGCCGATCCGCACCGCCCGGGAAATCCGACGCCTGGGTGCCCGCGCCGCTCTTGCGCTCAAGCCTTCGACAGACATCGCGCCCTACGTCGATATTTTGCCGGAGTTCGACATGATCTTGATCATGACGGTTGAACCAGGTTTCGGCGGCCAGAGTTTCCTTGAATCGATGCTTCCAAAGATCCAACGAACGCGGGACGCCATCGCCTCCGCATCTTTGGATATCTCGATTCAAGTTGATGGGGGAGTCTCGCGTAAGACTATTGAGTGCGCAGCGGATGCCGGCGCAACAAATTTTGTTGCAGGGTCGGCAATCTTCCGTGCCGACGACGCGTTTGAAGAGATCGCAACACTGCGGTCTCTTGCGCAATCGCACATGCACTGAAGATGACACTCGCTTCCGCGCGTGCCAGAATAACTATGTACTTCGGGGTCGGTGTAAGTCCGAGCCGGCGGTGAAAGTCCGCGACCCGCATCATTCGATGCGGTTGAACTGGTGTAATTCCAGTACCGACAGTTAAAGCCTGGATGGGAGAAGTAGTTGAGTGGGCCTAGTGTCTGCTGAGCGGCTGCATAGCTCGAAGTGCGGGAAGGATTACCGTGAGCCGTCGAGCACCTCGCCGTTTCACTGTTATCGCCCCGCTTGTTGTCATCGTCTGCTTGGTCTTCTTTTGGTGGGCGATTACCGCATTCAGTGGGATCCAAGCGTGGCGTCTTCCTTCGCCGTACGCCGTCCTCGCCCGAGGATACTCCCTTGTTCAACAGCCTTCGCTTTGGCTTGCTTTCGCGCGAACCGGAGTCGAGGCCCTAGTCGGTGGATTCATTGGTGTGTGCGTTGCACTCCCATTGAGCTACCTGATCTTCCGTTTCCGTACCATCGCCGAGGCTATTGAGCCCCTTTTAGGGACCTCGCAGGCTTTACCCGCCGTTGCCCTGGCACCATTTTTGGTCCTCTGGTTCGGCTACGGGTTGATTCCAATTTCGATGCTCTGTGCATTGATTGCTTTCTTCCCTATTCTCATCTCCTCCCTGGTTGGCTTACGCTCCTTGGATCGCCAAGTATGCGAGGCAGCACAGCTTGACGGGGCAGCAGGGATCACGATGGCAGTCAAGATTGAGATCCCACTTGCATCACCAGCGATTCTCGCCGGCATTCGCAATGGCTTTACTTTGTCCATTACGGGTGCTGTCGTCGGGGAAATGGTGATGGGAGGAAAGGGGCTGGGAATGCTCCTTTCTCAGATGCGCACGAATGTCGATACTGCAGGAATGTTTGTTGTGATTCTTCTTCTGTGTATACAGGCAGTTGTCATCTACACACTCATGTCCGCATGGGAAAAGCGCTCACGCGTGATGGTTGAGACCGACTAGGTGCGACATACTATTGGAGAGCATTATGCGTCCTATTGTTCGTGGAATTGCCGGGCTACTTACGGCAGCATTTGTGATGAGTGGTTGCTCCAGCACCTCGTCATCATCTGACACGACCGTTATTGGTTTGACCTATGTGCCAAATGTTCAATTCTCTGGTGTTTACCTTGCTGAGGACAATGGCGATTACTCCAAGGAAGGAGTAAAGGTCGATATCCGTCATCACGGGAATGATGAAGGAGTATTTACCGCTCTTGTGAGCGGACAAGAACAACTTGTCCTTGCGACGGGCGACGAAGTAGTTCAAGCCAGATCACAGGGCATGGATGTGATTTCGGTGGGCCAATACTACCGTGAGCAGCCCAACGTGATCTTGACCCGTGCCGATACTGGAATCAAGAGCGTTAGTGACTTGAAGGGGAAGAAAGTAGGAATCCCAGGAGAATACGGATCTTCATGGCTTGCCCTTCAGGCGTACTTAGCTAGCGCTCATATGACGACATCTGATATCAGTGTTGTATCCATTGGTTATACCCAAGTTTCTGCATTGAATAATAAAGACGTTGATGCAGTTGTCGGCTTTGCAAACAATGATGCTGTTCAGCTTTCTGCTGCTGGCGTCGACACCCGTGTTGTTGACTGCGATTGCACCATTCCTTTGGTTTCGGCATCTCTGGTCACGACATCGAAGTGGGCGAAGGAAAATCCTGAAAAGCTGAAGAAAATTCTTCACGCAACACAACAGGGGATGACAGCTGCGGTCGAGCATCCAGATCAAGCATTTGCTGCCACTGAGAAGCGTGACACTACCCTGACTGATGATAAAACGCGCTCTACAGCCACCCAGATTCTCAATGCGACGAATCTACTGATTTTGGGTGCGAATTCGAAGGTTTCTTTGGAACAAGATCAAAGTCGCTGGCAAGAGATGCTCAACTTCATGTCATCAATTTCGGGGCTTCTCGAGCATGAAGTCACTCTTGATCAAGTGATGACAAATGATTACATCCCGCAGTCGTAGTTTTGCGGCTTCAAAATAGTGATTCCCTCAGCTTGCCGATATTCGGCCTGAGGGAATCACTATCTTCGGTAATTCCTAAGAGTTTGTAAGAGAAGACCTTCAATCGCATCAATGCTGTGCTTCATATCCAAACGACGGGCAAGCGAGTTGTACCTATTGGAAAGTTCAGTTCTTTCAAGAGGATGTTGAAGCCAATAATCGATAAGAGCAGCCAATTGCCTCGGATTGCGGGCATTAAACACGTTGCGTGAATCCAGGGAATAACGCCACGTCGATGACTGTTCAGAGCGCGCAATAATTGGCATACAAGCCCGAGCCATCGCCTCCAGTGCAGCCAACCCTTCAATTTCGACCAATGCACAATGAACATAGATATCAGCGCGATCCAACAAGGCAATCACCTCGTTATGGGGAATAAAGCCAATATGGACTTGAGCCGCTAGGGGAGCGGCCAGTTTGCGCAGATCGCGTTCAAGTGTTCCACTACCGGCAAGATAAAGATCAATTTTGTGAGAGTGACGTGAATAGGCTAAAGCGCGGAGAAGTACCTCATGATTCTTTTCCGGAACCAAACGCCCAGTTGATACCAAAGTAAAACGACCGTTTACGTCGTGGGTATTTCGTGATCTGCTTTCAGATACTTTCAAAACCTGATGCTTTATCGATTCTTCAGAACGAATCGAGGAAGATGGCAGGCCATTGGAAAAAGCTGAAATAGGACTTTGATATCCAGTGGCTTGTAAGCGTTCCTTTACAGCTTCTGTTGGTGCGTGAATCGCATCGCAGTACGAATACACCGAGTAATCGAAGAGGTAGTACAGAATTCGGTTGAATATAGGTTTATCGAGAGCGGGAAATGGAGCCAGGAAGTTTTCTGGATAGACATGAAAACTCCCGACGATAGGTACTGAGAAGCGCCGTGCTTCACGAACAAGTTGAGCATTTGCAGGAAGAGGATCTTCAATGTAGAGGATCTGCGCCCATCTCAGAGCGGCCTCGAAAATTGAGCGGTCGGGACGAGCGATATTGAAGTCCTCGGCGCTGATGTACCTGTCAAAGAAAGGAATGCTGAGGCGCTGGAGCGGGTAGTCAACATGTGAAGAATCGCCATAGGAGATCACACGTACCTCGTGTCCGCGAGCGCGAAGACCAGCACAAAAATCGCGCGCTGAACGAGCCAGTCCATTAGTGGCGTTCGTAAAATCGCTTGCCGATAGAAGAATTCGCATAGTGTTCTCCGCGTGTATTGGTGAACAGTGTGTTTAGTAGCTGCAAGGTCTTTCGCGCACTAGGCTAAAGCGTGCATCAATTTTGTCACAAGGAGGGGGCATTGTGGAGAGCAACGATACCAGTGTGCGTATCCTTGACCTGCTCTTTGAATTGACTTATGCAGAACGCGGACGTTCGCGTTCCCAGATTCGCAGACTGACACATTACCGAAAACTGAGTGACTCTGCGTTTGATTCAGCTTTCACTCGTGATAAAGAGACGCTCAGAAAAATTGGTGTTGACATTGAGGTAAAACCGCGTGGCGATGATCTTGTTTACCGTTTATGCCCGTCGAATGCCGAGCTGCTTAAGCTATCGCCCGAAGAAGTCTCGCTGCTTGACCTAGCCTCGACAGCATGGAATGATCCGTCAACAACCGAGCTTGCCTCGACAAAATTGCGCGCAACTTCTGTAGAAAATCGGAAGTCTTCGATTGATTTTCATCTTTCGGGCGCTGAACATATCCTTCCGTTATTCCAAGCGATCACGTCTGCAAGCGTTGTTTCCTTTGCATATAGAAGTCTTAGGGGAACCGATAATCGCGCTGTGGAGCCGTGGAATCTCCTCATCTCTGGTTCAGCAATCTATCTTCAGGGCTTTGACCTTGACCGAGGCGATGAACGCAGTTTCAGGCTTTCGCGTATTCTGCCTCCGATTGAGGTGCTCGGCGAGCCCGGAGATGCTTATCCGCGTCCTTTTGACCGTCCGACGATCGGTATTTCACGCCCACTTGAGCCGAGTTTCCTCGCCAGAGTAGGAAGTGAGGCCTGGAAGAGTGCACTGCGCGACGATAGAGCTATGGGGGAAAGTACGGAGCAATGGCAACGCTTCCGCGGCCACGTTGCTCCTTACAGTTTCTGGACCCATTTCATCTTGTCTCATGCTCACGATGTTGTCCCGATCGGGCCGACTGAGTTTGCCTCGGATTTACAGAAAAAACTCCAGGGTGTGCTGTCTCTGAACGGAGGGCAAAATGCCTGAAGAAGCTCCAGTTCAGGTCGCACGGATACTCGCCATGGCCTCGTGGATTATGGATAATCCTGGACACAATGTTCGTCAGATCGCTCAGCATTTCGGCCGAAGTTCACGCCAAGTTCGCCGCGATTTAGAGTACATGGGGCAAATCGGCGACTCGATGATTGACCGTTCCTATGGACTGGATTGGGATCTGTATGACACAGAGGGAGTGGTCGTTCTTCGCGGAAGTCAGACCCCCTCTCTTCCCAAGCTCACCCCTGCCGAGGCCGCGGCTCTCTTAGTTGCGCTACGCGCTCTTGCGCCTTACCTCAGTGAGTCGGAGGAAGAAGTTTTGCTGAGTGCTGCCGCAAAACTTGCCTCTCGCGCAAGCCAAGAGGGGAGAGATACGCGAGGAGGGTCTGAAGTCATTCACCTTGAGCAGGAAAGCTCAAACTCTTCAGAGCTACAGAAAGAGAACAACGCTCAACACGTTATTGATCTGCGCTACGCGATAGATGAGTTGCGCGAGGTGTCTTTTGAGTACCTCGGTGTTGACGGACCTTATGCTCGCTGTGTCTATCCGCTTGGACTCAAACACTTAAGCACCGGATGGATTCTTGATGCATGGAATCCAGTTCGCGAAACTCACAGGAGCTATCGCGTAGATCGGATGAATAATCTTGTCATCGGTGAGAAGCACCCGAGGGTATCAATTCCTTCTGAGCCTGCTCCTTCAACGCTGACGCTGACGATCTCCTCTAATGCGCGATGGATCTGCGAGGACTTCGAATCTACTGTGATTTCTGAAGATGCAGAGATGATTACATGTTCCTTGCCTATTTGGAACGAGGAATGGATCCTTGCGCTGCTGTGTGATATTTCGGCCGATATCATTGAATGTCCGTCGGAGTGGATACAGCGCGTCAGTGATTATGCTCAAAGCGCGATGGAAATTTGGGAAGAGGCCAAGATGATCAGGAGCGAGGCGTGAGTCCAAAGCGAAAGAGACGCCGCGCGAGTATGGAGGCCGCTGAGCCACAAGAATCTTCCTGGTCGCCAGCAGAGGGAATGGCACAGTTTCGACAGCAGCAAAAGATTGATCGATCTTTCAGAAGCCGCTACGTAGAGGGCTTGAGCTTCACCCCTGATCGCTTCCAAATCCAAGCAATGGATGCTCTAGAAGCTGGCCGCAGTGTGTTGGTTGCAGCACCTACCGGCGCTGGGAAGACAGTTGTTGGCG
>CALHID010000103.1 GCA_938030835.1 uncultured Actinomyces sp.
TTGAGAGCCTGGACCTCGCGCCTGAGAGCTCCGTTAGGATGGGGGCATGGCAGATAAGCGTGACCCGCACGGGATTGTTAACTTCTTTGTTCGGTACCTGGTTCTCCATGTGATCTTCCTGGTCGGACTCCCGGTCTCCTATGCCATGGACCTGGCACTCATCTACTTCTTTGGTTTCATGGGCTTCTTCACCTTCTTCCAAGTGCTGATAGCCATCACCCGAAAGTTCCTCGAGAAGGCCGGATCGTGGAACATTGTCGCGATCGTGGGGGCCGTATTCTCCGACGTGGCGGTCCTGTGGTGGCTGGGAGGGATAGTCTCGGGTTTTTTCGTGGACTCCAACTGGGAACTCGTGACTGCGTGGCTGCCCTACCACTTCGTCGCTGCTTTCTTCGCGTGGGGACTCCGCGAGTTCTTCTACTGGTTGAGCCCGCGAGATACTGCTACGCCCAGCGCCCCTGTCGATGCCGTTGATCCGGCTGTTACGGAGAACCCCACCAGCTCCGAAGACGCAGATGGAGGAATGACAAAATCGAGGGACCCACGAGGCATCATGACGTTCATCGTCCGATACCTGGTCCTCCACGTGATCTTCCTGGCCGGATTCTCGGTCTCCTATGCCATGGACATGGAACACATGTACTTCTATGGCTTCATGGGCATCTTCACCTTCTTCCAGGTGTTGATAGCCATCACCCGAAAGTTCCTCGAGAAGGCCGGATGGTGGAAGCCTGTCGCCATCGTGGGGGCCGTATTCTCCGACATGGCGGCCCTGTGGTTCGTGGAAGTTCTGCTGGGTTATTATTTCGGCGTCCCCAGCTGGGGGTTCGCGACCCGGTGGTTGCACTACCACTTCATCGCTGCCTTGTGCGCGTGGGGACTCCGCGAGTTCGTCTACTGGTTGAGCCCACGAGACACTGCGACGCCCAGCGCCCCTGACACTCCCGCCGATCCGGCTGAAACCGAGAACCTCAGCGAATCTGGAGACACAGAGGAAGACACCCCGACGGACGCAACCGCGGTCACCGAAGTCGACACCGACAAACAGTAGGCCGTTGTCTCGGGAGCGACCTCAACCACTCCCCTGCAACCAGAAAAAGCGAATAATGGCGCCGACCTCATCGATGAACGAGGCCGGGGCCGGGTCACTTAGCCGGATTCGGGCAGTCGGTCATTTGGTTCCGCCATCACCCGTAGATTTTGGAGTCCGCTCTGATTGATCAGGTCCCGGGCCAGATCGTTGATGATCGGCAGTATTTCATCGATCTCCTCCAACGGATCGAGCTCGGTTGTAATCGGCTGGAACCTCATAATTGGTTCCACATATTCAGTGTCAAGTAGTCTATTCGCCCAGTGCAGCCCACGAATGTAGATTGGCTTATTCTGAACACCGACAAGACCTGCTCTGATACTGAATCCACCGTGTGCCTGCCGTTCTGTCGCATGGCCACGCAGCAGCGTGATGAAATCAATAACAGATGTTTCGATTTCGATGCTCCTACAGTGGTTCGTCAGCCCCACGGGGTATCGGTCGATCCACGACTCGTCGGCAATCAGGAGTCCCAGTTGATAGGCTCCCACAACCGTTGCGTCATCATGGAGACACTTTCGAAATCGCCCACGCGCCCCTTGATAGTTACGTATCACCCATTGCCGAAGTCCCTTCTTGACTTCTCCTTCATCCCACCAATTTTCTGACACATTCCCACTTACGAACTCTGGGTGGACCTTCTTCCTATTCACGTATTGATGCACCTGGTCAACGGCACTGGCTGCCCGTCCAGTGACCGGCTCCAGGGGGACGGCTGCAACACCAAGGAACACTCCGTCCTCGGGGCGCAGCGCCTCGCATGCACGTTCAAAGCGGTCCTGGAGAAGACGTTCCCGCTCATCCACATGCTGGAAACGTTCGCGAAAGCCACGCTCAATCTCGCGGTCGCTCATGTACTCGGTGTGAGGGCCGTTTCGACGCGGGGCGACGAACGCGTTGTCACCCTTGCGTGCGAAGTGCGGGGCGTCCGCAGAGTCCGGTACCCGCATCATCACGACGCTCCCACCACCTTCGTCGCCGCACGGAATGTCGTAGAATTCAATGCCGATGACTGGCGGCCCAACCTTCGCATACGCGGTCCTGAGGATTCTCTGTTGTTCGGCGGCAGACCACGCTATCGGAACGATCTCGGAGGCGGCATTTGTGGCCCCACCCTCCTTGATCCCGAACACAATCCACCCGCCACCGCTATTTGCCATGGCGGCGATATCTTTCGCGGCTTCTTCATCCCAGTTCGGCTTACGCGAATTGTAGACAGCCTGTTTCCAGTCCAAATCACTGGTTTCTTCGACTCCATGATCAATTGCTTGTTGGATCAGATCGATAGATGCGTTCCCGGCTTCGAGTCCCAAGGCTCGATGGATGGGTGTAAACACGAGACTCCTCCTCATGAGTTCGACTGACGAAATACTCTCAGGCGCTACCGATTGAACTGATCCCGGGCCTCGTAGATCGCCGAGGCCCGGGTGGAGCCGTCATACGCGGCCGAGTCCGCTGAAGCGTTCGACCCAGGCCCGAAGAGCCTCAAGGACACGGACGCGCACTGCTTCACGCCCGGCTCCAGCTCCAAAGCGCCGCATGGGCGGAAGGATGGAGGACAGGCCGGTTCCTTCATCGTTCA
>CALHID010000104.1 GCA_938030835.1 uncultured Actinomyces sp.
ACTATCGAGGGCTCTCTAAGTGGAATAAGGAGAACGGCTATCTTCTTGATACGTGCCTTACAGCTCAAGATAGATTCAAGGCCACACTGGATTACTTCCGAATTCCGTACGGTGATAAGTAGGCTTAACTGCTTTTCTCGTTTTAACGTTAAAGTGCTTGACGAGACAGGCGAGCGCAACTCCGAGCACAGCGTTTGGCAGTACTTTGCGGTGCTACCCGACATTAAGTCCGTTGGTGTTATGGGCGACGAGCGTACGTATGCCCGTCCGGTTATCCTGCGTGCCGTTGAGTCCAGCGACGCTATGACCGCTGACTGGGCAAAGCTCCCATACGAGCTACTAACCCGCATTTCTTCTCGCATCGTCAGTGAGGTTGCTGGCGTTAACCGCGTAGCCTACGACATCACTCCAAAGCCACCTGCGACCATTGAGTGGGAGTAGTTGAAATCTAGCGTTTTCGAGTCCCTGACCTGCACCAACGAGTCAGGGGCTTTTCGTTTGGCAACCTCTGGGCAACCCTTACGGCCACATGCCGTGACTCGCATCAGCCCCAATCAAAGCCCGCGATGCCTCTGCTTGCGCTACCCGAGCGTGGAAATCCGGGCGCACGAGCGTGGAAATCCGGACGCACGAGCGTGGATTTTCGGACGTCTGATGAATGAGAGTAGATAATCTCCCGTTTTGAGGGTAGTGTCGCGAATGTTGATGTAGGGCTCGGTTCTCGAGGGTGGCCGCAGGCTGCCCGAGGAACCGAGAATCACCTGGAATGCCGTCGTTCTAGCGCATGTCACGCCGCCTTCCCGCCGGCAACGGGGTTGTCGGCCACGACGGGCGCGATGATCCTGGTCGCGCGCTCGGCGGCGGTGCCCTCGCAGGCGTGCACGGGCGCGTTCGCCTCGGCGCCCTCCACGGCCCTGCCGATGGAGTCGTCGTTGAACCAGCGGCGCCCTGCCCAATCCTCGTCCGTCTCGGCGAACACGCCGTTGGCCACCATCCCGGACACGGCGGCGACCACGGCGCGGTCGACGCACGAGCAGCGCTCGATCAGGTCCTCGGGGAAGCAGCTCCCCGCGCTCAGCTTCGGGATCCTGGGGTTGATGGTGCCCGCGCTGGTGGTGAGCCTGCGCTCGCGGTATCCGTTCCTCTGGTTGCCGGCCTCGCAGGCCTCGTCGGCCCGGGCGTCCACGATCTCGTTGACCAGGGATTCGGCTATTATCCTCAACAGCTCGGAGAGGTTGACCATGCCGTCGTCGAATCTGGGCATCTCGGCCCCGTCGCTCGCGATCTCGTGTATATTGTCCATATGCGGTTATTGCCTTTCTACGAATCCTGACTTCAGCAATTAGAATTCTAGGCGATAATCGCTTCCTGCTTTCTGCAGCCAGGGAAGCGGTCCCTTACACCAACATTCGGCACGCGATCGGCAGTTATGGCAAATTCTATCTACAAACCAGTCTCATTAGAGGTTGGAAACATACTCAAAGACGTGCAGACAGGCAAGATCGGCTTGCCGGATCTGCAGCGTCCCTTTGTCTGGAAGAACGACAAGGTTCGCCAGCTCCTCGACTCCATGTTCCGAGGATACCCTATCGGCTACATCATGCTCTGGGAGTCCCCGGCTGACTACAGCGAGAAGAAATCCTCTATCGGCACCAACACCAAGATCTATGAAGCCCCGAAGGAACTCGTCATCGACGGCCAACAGCGCCTCACTGCCCTGCTTAGCTCGCTCTATGGTGTGCGGGTTAAGGACAAGGACTTTAAGGAGCGCAACATTCGAATCGCATTCGATCCGATAACACACGTTTTCGAGAATGCCGACGCAGCCACCGACAGGAATCCGAGATTCATCTCATCGGTCAGCGAGGTCTTTACCGCAAACAGAGAGAACAAGCTCAGCACCTTCAGGAAGTCCTTTATTCGTCAATTGAATGAAGGTAATGCAAAGAAAGGTGAACCCGAACTGACAGACGAGGAAGAAGATCTTATCGAGCAGGGCATAAACGCCCTCCTTGGATTGGAGCGCTACTTGCTCCCAACCCTTGAAATCACTTCTGATGCTGACGAGGAAATGGTTTCGGACATCTTCGTGCGCGTCAACTCCCAGGGTCAATCTCTCAAACAGGACGACTTCATCATGACCCTGCTCTCCGTCTATGAGCCCGAAATGCGCTCTCGCATCGAGAAGTTCTGCGCGGACAGCCATGTTCCCGCCAATGGCACCTCTTACAACCATCTCATAAAGACATCTGCAACTCACATCATCCGTGCAGCCGTCGGACTCGGGTTCAAGCGCGGGCGCCTTCGCTATGCGTATCAGATTCTTCGTGGCAAGGATCTCAAGACCGGTGAAACTTCCCCCGAGACGCGCGCAGAAAACTTCGAGAAGTTCGGCAAGGCCGTGGATTGCGTTCTTGATCTGAATAATTGGAAGGCATTCCTAAATACATTGGGTGAAGCCGGCTACATAAGTTCAAGTCAGATTACGTCTGAGAACGCGTTGATTTTCAACTATGCTTTCTATCTGATTGGCCGTTACGAATTCAAGATGGAGCCTCTGGCTATTAAGAAGCTCGTTAGACGTTGGTTCTACGCTTCCAACCTTACGGCCTTCTATGTTGGCTCATTCGAGTCCGACTTCGAGAAGCAGCTTAACGAGGTCTCTGAGCTCAAAACTGCTGAAGAGTTCATCGCCTACTTCGACAGAAGTATCGTCGCACTGATGACAGACGACTACTTTTCCCTCACCCTGCCAAACGACCTCAACGCCAACGAAGCTACCGGCCCAAGCTGGCAAGGCTTTGTGGCTGCACAAGTTGTCCTGGGATACAAAGCCCTTTTCAGCACCGTGCCGGTTTCGCAACTCATATCCGATGGAGCCTCTGGCACAAAGAAGGCAGTGGACAAACACCACCTCTTCCCCGACAACTATTTGAAAGAAGCGGGCTATCTATCTAACCGTAGCAACCGTGCTAACTTCACGTATGCGGACTATGGGAACAACATCTACATTTCCGATGATGCCCCTTCCGTGTATGTCGCAAAATACCGCAACGAACTTGGCGAAGAAGCCTACATAGAAGCATGCAAGCAGCATGCATTACCTACAGGCTTCGAAAACATGGACTATGAGGAATTCATAGCAGCGCGTAGAGGCTTAATGGCCCAACTAATCAAGAAGGGCTTTGAGAGGCTGTAAGGAGTCGAAATAAAAGTCTCATCGCTTGATGAACAGACATTCTCTATTTAACTTGTACACTTTTTATTCTAGGCCCATACAAAAAACTGACTTACTCAAGTTATGAGATAAGTCAGTTTTTTTAGTTTTTAGAATTTGAATAAGTCATTAAGAGCTTCAGTCATAGTTGGGTGAGCGTAAATTTGGTCACGCAAGTCTTCAGCCTTTAAGTGGTGCTGCATTGCTAAAGTAATGACATTGATAGTTTCGTAAGCTTCTTCAGCGTAAATAGTAGCACCTAAGATTTCGTGAGTTTCTGGGTCAATCAAAGCCTTGTATGAGCCTCTTGGGTTGCCGATGACTTGGGCCTTTGGCACACCAGCTGCAGGCATTGTTAAGACCTTGTAAGCTTTACCTTGGGCCTTTAACTCGCTTTCAGTTAGTCCAGCTGAAGAAATTGCTGGCTTAATGAAGATTGAGTTAGCAAAAACTGGACGATTCTTCTTAGTTCTAGTCTTGTCACCAAAGAGTTGATTGTCCATAATCCGCCAGTCATCAAGCGAAATGTAGGTAAATTGCAAGCTACCGGCAACATCACCCATAGCGTAGATATTAGGAACACTGGTTTCAAGCTTATCGTTAACGACAATTTCGCCTCTTTGGCCAACTTCAAGACTGGTTTTTTCTAGGTGAAGGGCGGCAGTGGCTGGGTGGCGGCCAACTGACACAAGCATCACGTCTGCTTGCAAGTCCTTAACACCATCTTCGGTTTCAACAGTTAAGTTAAGACCAGCTTCAGTTTCTTCAACCTTGGTCAAAGAAGACTTAAGCATGAAGGTAACGCCATCTGCTTCCATATCAGCCTTAGCTGCCTGAGCAATTTCTGGTTCAAACCGGCCCAAGATACTTGGCATTGGTTCAATTACAGTTACTTTACTGCCAAAGCCAGCGTACATTGAAGCAAATTCAAGTCCGATTGGTCCACCACCTAAAATAACCAGATTCTTAGCAAGTTCTTTTTTAGCAAGCATTTCAGTTGAAGTAAATATCTTATCGTCAATCTTTAGGCCATCAATATTTGGTACATTACTTTCGGCACCAGTATTAATGAAAAGACGGTCGAATGTTAATTCTTCTGTACCTGATTCATCAGTTACCTTGATTGTCTTATCATCAATAAATTCAGCACTTGCATCAAGCACAGTTGCCAAGTCTTGGTCTGCTATCTTGTGGTAGTTCTTGTTGCGTAGTTTTGCTGTCATAGCTTCCTTAGTTTCGAAAGCTTCTTCATACTTAACTCCTCTTTGAGAGTTAATCACCAAGTTCTTAGTTGGCAAACATGCGATGTTGATACACGTTCCGCCGTACATCATTGGATCTTTTTCAATCAAAAGCACTTCTTCGCCATGACTTGTCAGGCTCCCTGCCAAAGTCTTACCAGCTTTGCCAAAGCCAATAATAATATTCTTAAAATGTCTCATACTTAGACTCCTAATCCAAATTATCGCTACTTATTTTTTGTCAGTAACATATTTTTTTACAAAATATCACGATAGATGTCAGCTGTCTACGATTTTGCTTATAGCTATAATAAGTTCAATTGAATTGCCGGGGCCTTTGGCAAGCGCTGGTGCGAGAAGGGATTAGGTGCATGAAGAACTAGCGATA
>CALHID010000105.1 GCA_938030835.1 uncultured Actinomyces sp.
TCTCGAAAGAGAATTGGATCTCCCTATGGGGCGATGACACGGACTACACCGGCAAATCCGCCAATGATCGCGGGCTGCCAAGTGATGCGTCGCTCCCAATCAGGAAGAGTGCACTCACATTCCACGCGGTGTCCTTCCCGCAATACAAGGACACCGACTCCGGAGAGTCCCCCTTGCCGAGGCGTCACGGCGTCGGCATCGACCGGACGACGGGAGCTGCCTCGGACGGAGCGCTCTACGAGCACGAATTCCTACCCCGCGGCACAAGGTTCACCATTCGCATCACCGCGGAGGGACGCGATGGTGAAAAGATGAGACGCGAACAGTCGGATGGGATTCCGGAGCCCGCGTCATCCGAGTCCGTCAAGAAGATCCTCGAGTTCATCGTCGACGTCCTGACATCCGGTGCGATATGCCTCGGTGGACGGACAGGCTCTGGCCAGGGAACGATCCAGGTTATTGAGCCGAAGCTGCGTCGCACCGCCAAAACGACCGATGCCGGCACGCCGGCTGAACCGGCGGACGTTCTCGATGCCCTCATCGGTGAGGACGCGGAAGGGACGTCACTCCCCCTCGAACTGGGCGGGTGGACCCTGGATGAACCTGCGCGCATCACGATCGACTGGTGGTCGCCGACCGGCATTTTCATCGCCGAGGACGAAAAGCTGACGAAGCAGCGCAAGGCCGCGAAAGAAGATGAAAATAAGGAGAAGGGTACCAACGAGGAGGTTCACGAGGTCATTTATCCGCTCCGGGACCCATCAGAGGAGTGGGAGAACGCCCAACTCCTCATCCCCGGCACATCGATTCGCGGTGCGCTGCGCTCACGGGCCTCGCGCATCGCGCGGACGGTCCTCGCGGCAAAGAACGAGTTGTCCACGTTCGCGTCCCATGATCTTCACGAACAGATCGCTGCGGAACCGAACCTGGTCCGCTACATGTTCGGCAGCACGGAGTACCGGGGCGCGGTCACCGTCCATGACTGTCTCTCCACTAAGCGCGGGAAACGCATCGAGGTCACGCACAACGCGATCGACCGATGGACGGGCGGCGTCATCGACGGCGGCCTCTTCACTGAAGCCGTCTACCTGGGAACGAAGTGGCAGCCGATCACGATCGACATCGATCTGCGCCAGCTCCTGAACAACATCGAAGCTGAGAAGGGGCCGGAAGACGATGGGACAACCGTCGGCGCCGACGAGGCGGAGGACAGTTCGGTCGAGCGCGAGCAACCGAAACCTACCCACGCGGACTACGCTCACGCCGCCTACGTGTTGCTCGGGCTGGTGCTCACCGAGCTGTCCGCGGGCACACTCCCCTTGGGTAGCCGATCAACGCGGGGCCTGGGCCAGGTCGTCGTCTCAACGATCAAGGTAGAGGGTGCTAACCGTAAAGGTGTTGCCCTTCCGTCGTGGAATTTCACTGGTTGCGAAGCGCTACAGCAGCCGGCGACTGGCGCTGGCGTCATGACTGACACCCTCTACGAGGGGCAGCGCAAGCTCGCGGAACAGGTCCTGAAACATTTAAAGGATAAGTACAAAGAAACGGACTGGTCTAAGCGCCTAGAGAACGGCCCAGGAGCCGCGCGTAAACAATCTGAAGGGACGGGAGCCGCCGATGACTGACAAGAATCAGAAAGCGATACTGGCACATTCACCGATTCTCTCGGAGTCCGGTGACACACCATGCTTGGACGTCTTCCTCTCCTATGTGCACACTCATTTGGGTGAGGGCGTGCAGGGCCTGGCGTTCGCGACCAACGGGACGTGGACCGTGTTGGGGTTCGATAAGGGGTCCTCTGCCGAGAAGCCGAAGCTCTCTGTCACGCCGATCGATGGGCGAGAATTCGATCCGACGAAGCTATTCGAGCTGCGCCTGTGGGTACCGGTGAAACTGCCTGACGAACCCGCAGAGGGCGACGTTCTGGCTCACGAGTACCGTTGGGTGAACGGCGTGGGTGCCGTTGAGCTAACGCTCACATCCGGCAGACCGAATACATCGTCTGAGGTCACGGAATCAGTATCTGTCAGCGGGTGGTTCCACAAGGTGAGCTATCTGCAGCACAAGTCTACTGCAACTCGCAAAGAAGAGTCTGCCCCCGATACCAGCACTGGTCAGACAAAACAGAGCAAACAAGACACCGCCACTAACGACATATCGGCACTTGAGTTCATCCAAGAAGAAGATAAGTACGGAAACACGGTCGTGGTCGAGCAGCTATTTACGGGAAAGTGGAGCTAATCATGTCAGATACGAATGCCAATGAATTTACAGCGTTTCACTCATCGGTCAACAGAATTCCCTCGATTCGAACACGGAGCAGCAAAGTACCCAAGTCGCATAAGTGGGGATTTCTGGGAGACCAAACACCGAATCCAATCAGCGAAGTCACTCACGAACAACTATCAGGTTCGATTTCAGTAACAGCAACTGTCGAAACACCTCTTATCATAGGAAGCGTACAACAAACTAAAACACGGGCAACAAAATCTAATCCATCGCGAGAGATAAAGACCCTCAGCCCTCACATTGTCGACGACAGAGCTTTCATTCCTCCAACAATGTTTAAGGGAATGCTATCAAATGCATTTGAAGCACTAACAAATTCAAGATATCGCATGTTCGATCCACACAACACTCCTCTTACCTACAGGATCGATCCCGCGACTTCCACGTCACTAATGCCAGTACGCATCGTACATTCAGAGAATGAACAGACAACTATTGAGATTCTCGATGGATCACACTCTTACAGGGATTACGTTACAGATGGCAATCGCGACATCCCCATCACCCTCACAGCCTCTCTATACGATGGCACATCAGCAGGAATTAGTTTGAGGGAACATATTCAGTCACCACGATCCAATCACCCCACACCCGGAGGGACAGGAACCCCGCGTGATCGATTCATCGCGATGACATCACCAAAACACGGGGAGCCATTCCCAGAGATATACTTTGACGCAACACTTGTATCAAATGGAATTTACGCCTACTGGATCGTTACAGCTATATACAGAACAGAAGATCAAGAACAGGCAGACTACACCTTCAAAATCGATTACGAGACACTATCATTAACCTACATTGACGAAATATGCGCGATTAAGGGATATTTGTACACCACAACTAACCCGACAGATCGCAAAGCAGGCAGAAGAACTTTCAAAGAGAAGAAGAGCGAACGCATATTCTTTTCTTTGAGGGAATCCCCCTTGCGAATCGAGCTTAACGCAAACAACGCGGCAAGACTATTCTCACGATACGACAACACGGTCAATAGTTACCGCGAGATGTTTACAAAACGAGAGGAACTGGCATCAAAGAAGGGTGAACCAAAGCCGATACCAAACAGGTTCATTAACGACAGAAGCTGGTCAATTTCCGACAACAACAGCCTAGCATACGCAATCCTGAGTGATGACCAGTCAGAAATTATTGACCTTGTGCCGATCCCTATTGGACGGGCAAGCTACACCGACTCACCAGCTTCACTGGCCGAATACAATGCACTCACCCCACCCGCATTCGCTTCAGAAGCATCTAGTGCGGATCGACTCTTCGGATTCACAGCAGATCTTCCGTCAGTCGAGGATAGCTCTAACACCAATCAGTCACATTTTTCCATCAGGGGGCGTCTCTCCTTTAGCAGCATCGACACCTCCTCTTGCGACCTATATAAAGGAGCCTCGATATCACTCTCACCTCTTCTCGAACCGAAGCCTTCTTCTGCCCGAAGGTTTTTGACGACTAAGGATGGAAAGAACATACAGCCTACTAACAAAGAACGAACAGACGGTACGCCTCACAAGCTCATTCGTCGGCAAGACTACTTCCTTAATGGGAAACAGTCACTTGGGCGAGCTGCGTACCCAACGCACCGTGAACCTCTGAAGCTTCCTTATAAAAGACGTACGATCGAGCCCTTCAGTCGGGACAGTGACGCATTTTCGGTGGTTGAGTCATATATACTCCCCGGGTCACAAATGACCATGACAATCCACTTCGAATTGCTGACACCGCTCGAGTTAAGTATTTTGCTTTGGCTTCTCAAGCCCGAAAACCTTGTTCCTCACTCCGAACGTGGTAAGGGGCTTGTCGGCTACCTCCATCTCGGAATGGGAAAGCCTCTGGGATACGGTACGCTTAGAGTGGAGGCGACAGAGTTGCGGCTTCAAACTGGGCAGCAACTAGCTACTGGCTACACTCAGCTTGACGGGTGTTTGGGGACAGAGACAATCAGCTCGATCGACCACTATCAGGTACCCGATGGTTTCGACAAATTCCCTTGGGTTCAAGCATTCCAGCGGGCATCGTTTGGCTACACAGACGGCATCCCAGTGCGATACATGACGCGTAATGAGAACCGTCAAAACAACGCGACGAACTTCGATAACGGGTACCCCAAAGAAGGACGAGCACTGG
>CALHID010000106.1 GCA_938030835.1 uncultured Actinomyces sp.
GAGGTCGCAGAATTGATGGTTCCTGAAAGCCGTTCTAATTGCGGACGCAGGGTGGAATCAACATCGCTCTTCAAGTTGGAGATAGCCGACTGAGCTTGCCCAACAAGGTTCTTCACATCCTGGCGGTTCGCTCCAGCATCAGCGACGTTCTTTTCCATGTCATCAGCAAGCTTATTGATCGCATTCTGCAGCGCACTGAGGCGGTCAGCTGAAGCTTGCAGGCGGTCCAGAACATCTTGAGAAATAGGTGTTCCCGGCAGATTTGCCAGTGTTTCCTTCACATGCAGGTACTGCGTCGCCTGATTGCCCACCGACGAGGCCTGGGAACGCAAGGTCGCTACTGCCGAAGCAACGCTACTGCCACCCCGGGAATACACATCATCAATGGATGCAGAAAGCGCCTCGAGGGAATGAGCAGACGCACTCACGGCTGAGGAAAGGGCAGAGGCAGCCCGCGAAGCCCCGGCACTGATCTGGTCTACGGAAGCCGAGGCGTTATTTGCCGCGCTCTCCAACGGGTCTCGAGCCTTCGAGGCACTGGCAATCATGGTCTGCGTAGAATCCACTAGCTGCACAGACGAGGCAATGAGTCCGGCATAGGCATCCGCGCTGGTTGCCGCAGCATTCAAGCGCTGCGAGGTCGACTCCAATCGAGAATTCAAGGCCTGGATACCGCGAACATTCGTTGGGTCAGACAGCGAATCTGAAAGCGAAGAAGCCGTATCCACTGCAATTTCAGCGACGGTCTGAGCAAATACCTGGTTGATCTGTGAAGATACGCGCTCCGCACCCTGACCGGCGATTTTTGGCGCCAAGCCGTTTTTCTTCTCATTGATGTAGTAGGTCAGGGGCGTCGAATGCGCATCGCTGGAAAAGAAGGTCAGCATCTCTTTAGAGAAGTCAGGAGGAATCACGACCGCCGCGTAGTACTCCCCCGATCGCGTCTTCTCAATTGCTTGTTCTTCGCTATCGATCACCCAATTGAATTGCTCATTCGTTCGCAAAGCTGAGACAACACGGTTACCGATATTGACTTCAAGGGGAATCAGATCAGACTTATATCCCTTATCGGTATTCGCAATCGCAATCCGTAGGTTTTTTGTGTTAGCAAAAGGATCCCATGATGCGGAGATATTGAACCACGCAAAGAATGACGGAAGAACAACCAGGCCAAGAACAACGACCATGCTGATCACGCTTCGATGCGCGCGCGATAGATCAGCGCGGAAGATTTCCCATACTGCTTTCATTTCTCGCTCCCTTCTTCCACTGCTTTTTCATCGTGCGCAGAAGCGCTCTTCTTCCCTGCCGAGGCGAAGAGTGCTGCTGCGCCGTGAGCCCTGCGTTGCAGAAGCGAGCGCACATCGGAGTCATTCATATTCGTGAGCAACTGCTGGCGTTCAAGAGACTCACGAACAAATTCGATAGCAATCAAGAATGCGATAATCGCGAGGATCCAGACAATCCACAGTCCCAACATAATCGGCACTTCCGTCACACTCGTTACAGATAAAACTGCAAGGAGAGCTGGAACAACAATCCCAAAAACCAGCGCTGCACGGCGCATCCGCGGATAGCGACGTTCAAAAGTACGCACGCGACGCGAAACGGATCGCGAATACGAATCGTGGTCGGCAAGAACAGAGACGATCTGCGAAAGGCGGAAACGCGAAGACGGAACCCGCGTGGCCTCGGCAAGGAACAATCCCGAACGAGACAGATCTCGGCTGACCATCGCATTCAGGTTTACAAGGTATGGACGCAAAGCAAGTCCGATGGTGAAAGAGATCGCCACATGAATCGCCAGCACCCCTATTGCTCGAAGATACGCGTGGTCATAGAAGCCACCGACCGTTTCGCGCATGGCGTTGATGCCGTAGGTGAAGGGGAAAAGCGGATGGAGGAAACGGAAGAAGGAAGGCATCATCTCGATGGGATACAGGCCGGCAGCACCCGGAATCTGCAGCATAACAATGACAACGCACAGACCTTTGCCGATGTGTTGGAAGCAGGTTGCCAACATATAAATAATCGAGAGATAGGTTAGCGAACTGATCATCGCTGTCCCAACAAAAGCAAGCTTGGAGACAGTTTGGATCCCAATGATGAGATCTCCAATAGACACAACCACTGACTGTCCAAGCGCAAAGAGTGCCAAAAGCATCCATCGCGACATATAACGCTGGACTGAGCTCATGGGACCGACTTCCTCGTCATCGACCTCGAGCTTCACAATAACGACAAGAGAAAACGCACCGATCCACAAAGCAAGGTTCGTAAAGAGAGGGGCCATCGCTGAGCCATATGTAGCAACCGGGAATACGGCCTGGGTTTGGATCGACGTCGGTGCGGCCACAAATTCAGCAATCTTTTCAGGATTGAGATTCATAGAGCCTGAAAGAGATTGAATGGCGTTCGAGGAAGAAATGGCAGAGATATCTCCCTGTGCGCTTCCAAGATCATTCATCAATGCGCTGACATTTGTCGCTGACTGAGCAAGAGTCGTCTTCGTCGAATCAAGAAGTGCCGTGAGCTGATCAAGCAGACCATTCATCTGTTCTCGTTGGCCTTGAAGCACAGCAATTGCAGAACGAAGATTCGCCGAGGCTGTCGACATTTGATCCAGCGCATTGGAAATCGCAGGAAGTTGGTCCCCGATACCCGAGCGCGCCTGAGCAGCGGAATTGCTCAGTACTTGACTGGAGTTCTGAAGTGTCGCGAGCGCTTGGGTGATCGAATTCGAAGTCGTCGCAAGGCTGCCGTTAAGATTCGACAAGTTCGCCAGAGTTTGTCCAACCTGAGAGTTTTGCGTGCTCAGGTCCTGCAAAGCTTGCGAGGCCGTGGGAAGTTGCGCGATTCCTAAGCTTTGGAGTTGGCGCAGGATATCCCCATTAGTCTGGTTGATGGACTGTCCTTCTGTCAGGAGCCCATTAATCGTTGTCGTTGCGCCTTGCACTCCCCCGTTGAATGCCCCTCCGGCAGCCGATGCCTTCGCGGTGGCATCAGTGGCATGATTCGCCAGTCCATCGAGCGCGCCAGACATATTGGTGCTGAAGGTTGACAACGTAGAGCGCGTGTCATTGACTAACTGATCTGCCTGAGACAGTGCGCTATTAAGATCAGACAGGCTTGAATCGGCCGAATTCAACGAATTGCGCGCACCAGAAACCTTTTCCTTGGCCGCATCGATCCTGCCATCCATTCCCTTAAGTGTCTGTTCAGCTTCCCCCAGCTGGTCGCGAGCTGCGGTGATCTTATCTTTAAGATCAGAACGGTTACTCTGCAAAATGTCAGAAATGGAACGCCCTGTTGAGGAGATCTTCGCAGAAAGTGTCTGCGCGACGGTCGAGACAAAAGCCGAGTTGATCTGTTGATCAAGGGCATTCGCACCGGCTCCAGTAATTTTTGGAGCAATGGCATTGTTGCGCTCGTTAACGTAGTACTGCACGTTTGGCTTCGAATAGGTGCCGTCAACAATGCCCGTTAATTTTTGAGAAAAGTCTGAGGGGATCACGATCGCCGCATACGCTTGGCCCCGCTCAACATCTTTTTGTGCTTGATCGGCAGAAACGAAATACCAACCCAGCTGATCATTCGCGCGTAGTTGATTTTCTACCGTGGTCCCGACATTAATAAAACCGATGATGTCCTTCGTTGCGCCCTGATCTTCATTGGCAACTGCAACCCGGATCTTCCCTGTATTCGAATAGGGATCCCAAAAACCGACGATGTTAAACCATGCATACAGTGCGGGTACGAAGAGAAGCCCGATGATGACAATCCACGCGGCAGGCACGGTCACCATTCGCCGAATGTCTCGCTTGAGCGATCGCACAACGGGCTTCATCAGCGCTCCTTAAAA
>CALHID010000107.1 GCA_938030835.1 uncultured Actinomyces sp.
GGCGCGACCGCTTGCTTGCGCAGCAAACTGCTAGTCGAACTCGATGATGCCATTGGTACGCACTCGATTTTTCACTTGGGTTCATTTCTGTAGTACGCACGCTTCGCTGGTTCGATTTTCTTCTCTAGCGATGAAAGCCACACTGGTTGCTTTTCCACAGCCCCTTATGCCCACTAGCTTCATTTCGCGCAGCCCACTATGCTGGTTGGGTTCGTAGTTTTAATTCAAGATAGGTGCGGTCACCGGACCCCAAGAAAGTAGGAATTGTGGCAGATAGGTTTGACTCCTCGCAGCGTCGTGGACGTGGTTCCCGTGGAGGCAACGGTTCGTACTCTCGCGGGGATTCCTCCCGTGGACCGCGTCGTTTTGATTCTTCAGACCGCCGCAACGGGCGTGACGGTTTTTCTGGGGGCAACCGAGACGATCGTTACGATCGTCGTGATGGTCAGCGTTCGGATCGTCGCTTTGAGCGTAATGAGCGTGGTGACCAGCGCGGTGGACGTCGTTTTGATCGTTCTGATCGTGATTTCCGTTCTTCTGAGTATGGTGATCGTCGCCAGGGCGGTGAGCGTTCTGGCCGCTTCGATCGCGATTCTCGTGACTCGCGCGGTTTCTCTCGCGATCGTCGTGATGGTCAGCGTTCGGATCGTCGTTTTGAGCGTAATGAGCGTGGTGATCAGCGCGGAGGACGTAACTTCCGTGACACCCAGCGTTCGAGCGCACCGCGTTCGCGCGATGAATACACCGCTCCCAATGGTGACGAACCTACGATTCCCGCAGGCGTTTCCGCTGATGAACTTGATAAAGATGCGCTGCGCGCACTCTCTACGCTTTCTGGAATCAACCGCGATATCGTCGCCCGCCACCTTGTGATGGCTGGCCAGCTGATTGACCTCGATCCTGAGCTTGCTTATAAGCACGCAAAAGCGGCAGCATCGCGCGCGGGACGCGTCGACGTTGTGCGCGAGGCCTCGGCCCTGACTGCTTACGCTGCCGGTCACTACGAGGAAGCGCTGCGTGAGGTTCGCGCTATGCGACGCCTCCGCGGTGATCTTTCCTTGCGCGCCATCGAAGCAGACTGCGAACGCGGATTGGGACGCCCCGAGCGTGCGATCGAAATTATCGACCAGACTGATACCTCCCAGCTCGATCTTGCAGAACAAGTCGAACTTGTGCTTGTTTCCTCTGGTGCACGTGCCGATTTGGGACAAAACGAAGTTGGTCTTGTGATCGTCGACGATGCGATTGCTGCACTCGGTACAGATGCGGATCCTGAATTCCTTCGCCGTCTCATGTCAGTCAAGGCAGATCGTCTTCGTGAACTTGGACGTGAAGAAGAAGCAGCTCAGGTAGAAGCTGAAATTCCTGAAGAGGAAGAAGACCCGGATATCGTCGATGTAGGCCTCTTTGCAGACGCCGATGTGGATGATCGTCGCTCGCCCCTCAAAGGGTCGAAGGGTGCTCTGTACACCAACTTTGATGCTGCCCTTTTGGACCTGGATGGCACTGCGTACGCGGGCAAGCTTCCAATTGAACATGCCGCACAGGCAGCCGAAGAGGCCCGTGAAGCAGGTCTGAAGATTGGTTTTGTCACCAATAACGCTTCACGCACCCCCGCTATGATTGCTGCTCAGCTTGACGAGCTTGGTTTCAATGCAAAGCCGTCTGACATTATGACCTCTGCCATGGATGTCATCGCAGTGATGAGCGAACACCTTGATGAGGGCGCATCGGTCTACGTTGTTGGTGGCGAGGGGCTGCGTCAGGCACTTCGTGAGGCCGGTTATATCCTGGTCGAGAGCGCTGACGATGCACCTGCCGCAGTGGTTCAGGGCTTTGATGCATCTGTTACGTGGGCCCAGCTTACTGAGGCTGCTTTTGCCTTGGAACGTGGTGCTCAGTTCTTTGCAACCAACTTGGATGCGACGCTTCCGCAGGAACGCGGATTCGCACTGGGCAACGGTGCATTAGTACGCGCAGTCAGCTATGCAACTCGCAAGCGTCCGATTGCTGCTGGCAAGCCCGAACCTGGAATTTACCAGCGTGGCGCTGAGCTGATCGAGAGCGAAAACCCGATTGCAGTCGGTGATCGACTTGAAACCGATATTCTCGGCGCGGTTGCTGCAGGCATTCCTGCACTCCATGTGCTTACTGGTGTTCACGATGCCCGAGCAGTGATCTGCGCGCCTCGTGGACAGCGTCCAAGCTACCTCGCATTGGATATGCGCGGACTACTTGAAGAGCATCCTTCGCCCAAGCACCATGCAGATGGCACATGGACTTGTGGTATCTCCCAGGTTGCACGCCTACGTCGTGATGGGCACTTGACTCTTGATGACGTTGAGTTGCGAGAGGGAGCCGTCATCAGTATGGATTCCTATCGTGCTCTTGCTGCGGCTGCATGGGATTCACCCTCGGAGCTTGATATTGTTTGCCCGACTTTGACGGTAGTACCTAATGACGATCCTTCGGGTTACTTCGAGGCTCTTGATGAGCCAGCCGAGGAATCTGAAGAAGAAGTCAATCCCGAAGAGAATCTCTCAGGTTCGGCTGAAGCCCTAGAGTTCCTCCCCGGTGAAGAAGACCTCCAAGAGCTTCTGGCTGAAACCAGCGATCTTGACGGAGAGGACGACTGATCGTGTCCTTAGAGGCAAGCGAGGCGGGTGGCTCATCATTGCCTGATGACTTTGATGAGCTTCCCGTCGCGCAGCAGATCGAACTGCTTCGACAGCTCGATCAACGCCTTCGCGGTGAACTAGAAGGACGCCTAAGCTGATGAAATTACGGCGTATCGATTCTGAGCTTGTTCGGCGCAAGATGGTCCGTTCACGTTCTCATGCGCAAGAACTCATTGCCCAGAGACGGGTTCTTCTTGATGGGCAGGTTGTTGAGAAACCTGCTCGTCAAATGGATCCAGCCCAGGCATTGCTGATCACTCAGGGTGATGATCCCGATTATGTCTCCCGTGGAGCTTTCAAGCTTGCGGGTGCCTTGGATGCATTGGCTGAACACGCGCCGATTGTTCAGGGACGTCGATGCATGGATGCAGGAGCATCTACTGGCGGTTTTACTGACGTGCTTCTTCGTCGGGGTGCAGCCAGCGTTGTTACCGTCGATGTGGGTTATGGGCAACTAGCATGGCGTCTTCAGAGTGACCCGCGGGTCGAAGTCATGGATCGAACGAATGTGCGCCTAATGAAGGCCGGAGATATCCTCCCAGCCCCAGAACTGGTTGTTGGTGACCTCTCCTTCATTTCTTTGACACTCGTTCTTCCGGCCCTTGTGAGTGTTGCCGCGCCCGATGCTGACTTCCTCTTAATGGTCAAACCACAATTTGAGATTGGAAAAGATCGATTGGGTAGCGGTGGGGTCGTTCGGAACCTTGATCATCACCGCGAAACGATTACTCAGGTGATCGACTGTGCACGAGGCCTCGGCTTGGGAATTGCCGCTGTTCAGGCATCTCCGCTTCCCGGCCCATCCGGGAATGTCGAGTACTTTGTTTCCATGCGTGCAAACCATCCTGAAGCCCTTGAGGATTCTCAGATCTCTGAAGCGATTCAAAAAGCCATTGACGAGGGCCCTGCAGGACGCGGTGTTGGTACTCATATGCACAAGGACGCATAGGGAGAGGGGTAATGATGAAAAAAATTCTCATGGTTCGGCACGTTCAACGCCCCGCTGCTATTGCCGCAACTGAAGTGGCGGTACGTGAGCTCACGCAACTTGGAATTGAAGTTATTGGTGAAGATGAGGCAGACAAACTCACCAATGATCATGGACCTGATCTGGTCCTAGCGATGGGTGGAGATGGCACCATCCTTGCGGCTGCTGAATCAGCTCGGCGTTTCAATATTCCCCTG
>CALHID010000108.1 GCA_938030835.1 uncultured Actinomyces sp.
GAAAAGTTCACTTCCCCGCTCCCTTGGGTTTGGGCAGTAATGGTGACGGGTTTCCCCGGCTCATAACGCGCTTTGTCGGCCCAGACTTTCGTAATTGTTGGGGCGGCTTCTGCTCTGTATTCCGCGCCGAGTACTGTCGCGCTTCCCGCGAGTACACCGGCGGTTACGAGTGCCCCAATTTTCTTTGCGGTTTCAATCCGCATGCGTATTCCTCACTCTGTTTTTCTGCGTGTTATCAGCGAAAACAGCCTGTTAAAGCTTCGCGATGACGCTACAAAGATCGCCTGAACGCATCCAGAACCATTCCTGCACGCAACATTGGCATAACAATGAATCACAGCGACTTAATTCTGGATTGAAAAATCGTTGAAATACCGCGGAAGAGTGACAATAAAATGGCTCTGACCTGCACTGATAACTATCAGCGCAGGTCAGAGCCTCAATTCACCGAATACGTATTCACTATTTCTCAGAAAAATCGCGAATTTCCAGCGAATTCAAACATGAATGGTCTCAATGGTTGACACGATGACTATCGAAGAAAAACCCGCGCCCTCCACGGAGCAAGGGGTGCATCCATCTCTTCCCAAACATTTGCATTGGTCAGAACTGGGACAAACTCCGGTGCGGCCTCGGAAATGTCTGAAGGAAGGACCGGGGCCAGATCTTTCGAGGAAAGATTTGAAATAACTATCAGCTCGCGTTCACCTAGAACGCGGCGATATGCGAAGATCTCACGGCTTCCCGCATCGATGCGCTCAAAACTTCCGTTGGCAACCACTGCCAAGCGGTGACGCAATTCGATCAGAGCCTTGAAGTAGGCAAAGACCGAGGTCGGATCGCCCACCTGCTCGGAGGCGTTGATGACCGGATAGTTCGGATTGAGAGCAATCCACGGCGTACCCGTCGTAAAACCAGCATTGTCCGATGCATCCCACTGGACGGGAGTGCGCGCGTTATCGCGGCCCATCGCGCGCAGGCCATCAAGGACGCGCTCGGGATCGTCTCCGTGTTCGGTGGCCACACGGTAGTAGTTGGTGGATTCGATGTCCTCAAAGTCCTCGATCCCCGCGAAGACCGTGTTCGTCATGCCCAGTTCTTCACCCTGGTAGATATAGGGGGTTCCGCGCAGGAGATGAAGAATTGTCGCCAGCGCAGTCGCACTGTCATACCAGTACTTTTCATCGCCGAAACGACTGACCGTGCGCGGTTGATCGTGGTTGCACAGGTAGAGGCTGTTCCATCCCCGCTCGGCGAGGCCTTCTTGCCAGCGCGTGAGCGAGTCCGCGAGGTCTCCTGCCTCCAGCGTGCGGCGGCCGAATTTTCCTTCAGGCAGGCCCAGGCCGACGTGCTCGAATTGGAAGATCATGTTGACTTCGTGGCGCGCGGGATCAGAGTAGAGAGGCGCATTTTCGAGGAGCACCCCGGGAGTTTCCCCGACGGTGAAAAGAGCGCCGCGACCATCGAACACCTCGCGATGCATTTCTTGGAGGAATTCATGCAGGCGCGGTCCCTCCATGTAGAAGGGGCTTCCGTCGGCAAGATCCTGACCGGGCTGGCAGGTGCCATCGGGAAGGCCGGGGACCTTCGAGATCAGGTTGATGACATCCATTCGGAAGCCATCGACCCCGCGGTCTAGCCACCAGCGCATCATTTCGTAGACGGCCTGACGAACTTCGGGGTTCTCCCAGTTCAGGTCGGGCTGTTTTTCTGCGAAGAGATGGAGGTAGTACTGACCGGTATGCGGGTCGTATTTCCACACGGGACCTGAGAAGAATGACCCCCAATTTGTGGGTTCAGCTCCGGGGGTTCCTCCCTCAAAACCCGGACGCGGGTCACGCCAGTAGTACCAATCGCGCTTTGGATTATCGATCGAGGAACGCGACTCAATGAACCACGGGTGCTCGTCCGAGGTGTGGTTGACGACCAAGTCCATGACCAGTTTCATCCCTAGGGAGTGAACGTCTGCGATGAGCTCATTGAAGTCGTCCATGGTCCCGAAAACGGGATCGATGTCCTGATAATCGGAAATGTCGTAGCCATTATCGGCTTGGGGCGAGCGGTAGATCGGCGAAAGCCACAGGACATCAACGCCCAGTTCCTTCAGGTATCCCAGTCGAGAGCGAATTCCCTGAATGTCCCCAAAACCATCACCATTGGAGTCTTGGAATGAGCGCGGATAGATCTGATAGACAATCGCGCTCTTCCACCATTCATCGGCCGGAAAATGAAGTGCCGAGTGCGTTTCGGGAAGTTGAGTTTCGTCGAATAACACAGAGAACCTGCCAAATCTTCGTTGGTGGAGGTGCGAATGCCCTGCGGACCTTGGATGTTCGTGATCTCAGTGAACACCAACTTCTGGGCGATGTCTACACGCGTCCATCCCCTCCTGCTTTAGCTCACTGACTCCGGGCCCATGACTGTTCTAAGGCCGTAGGTGAGCGAGCTAAAGCAGGAATGAGAGAGCGAAGTGGGGAGGGCACGTCCCGGCCTCGCCGCGCTGTATCCCCTTCGCCCCGGCCTCACCCCTTCGTCGCACCACCGGCAAGGCCGGCAACAATGTATTTCTGAAGGGCGACGAACAGGATCAAGACGGGGATCGCAATAACCGTTGCGACCGCCATCAGGTCATTCCAGTTCGTTGCGTACTGACCAATGAGTCGGTTCAAGGCAACCGTCAAAGGCTGCAGATCCGCCTTCGTGAGCAAGGTCAAGGCAAAGGTAAATTCACCCCACGTCATCAAGAAGGAGAAGGAACCGATCATGATGACACCGGGACGAATCGTCGGGATGACGACTCGGACAATGGTTCCAATGATGCCAAGTCCATCAAGTCGCGCGGCCTCTTCAACTTCCTTGGGGAACTGCTTAAAGAAGGGGCGCAACATGATGATCGCAAAGGGTAGTGTTCCTGTCACATCCGCCAAGATGATCGAGGGAAGGGTGTTCACCATTCCGGCGTGACGGAAAAGCACAAACATCGGAATAGAGATCGCAATCGCGGGAAGCAGCTGGACAACGCTGAGCAAGATCAACATGCCCGTTGTGATTGTGCTTCTCATTCGTGCAATCGCATAGGCCGCGGGAATCGCGAAGAGTAGCGTGAGGACCAAACATCCGGCTGCGATGATTGCTGAATTTCCCAGCGCCTTCCAAATCCCGAAGTTGTCACTGAAAGCGACCCTGAACGAGGCCAGGGTTGGGTTTTGCGGAATCAGGTGCGGGGGCTGCGCAAAGGTTTCCATCTGCGTCTTAAAGGCCGTACACACCATCCAGTAGACGGGGAATAGGTAGAAAATTGCCATAACCCACGCAAATGCGGATTTCCCAATCCGAATGCGTCCCGCGCGCTTTTCGCGCTTCGTCTTCGCTAGGCCTGTTGTGCCCGAGGCCTTGGGTGAGCCTTTGGACAGCGCTCCGCCCTTGGGTGCACTTTCGTCCGCCGCGGTCTGGACTTTTTCTTGAACTTCAGCGATCTTTTCAGACATCACTGATCCTCCTTATCCAGCGAACGAACGTAGAACCACGACAGAGCCAGCGGCAAAACCATGGTCAGCATTGAAGCCGCAGCACCGTTACCAAAGTCGAAAACCTTGAAGGTCTGCAGGTAGGTGAAAATCGGCAGGGTTGTTGTCGCCTCGACAGGACCGCCCTTGGTCATCGTGTAGATCAGATCGAAGACTTTGTAGGTATTGATGACGCCCAGCAAGAGCAGTGAAATCACCACGGGGCGCATGAGAGGTTCGGTGATGGAGAAGAAGGTACGAATCGGGCCAGCGCCGTCGACCTCTGCGGCCTCGTACAGGCCGTCATCGATGGTGTGAAGACCTGAGAGGATCAGCAGCATATTGAAGGGCATACCAACCCACAGGTTTGCAACGACGATTGCAATCATTGCGGTTGTTGGACCCGTCAGCCACATCACCGGGTGATCAATAATGTGCAGGCTCATCAAGAAGTAGTTGATCACGCCGAAGTCAGAGTCGAACATCCAGCGGAAGATCGTGCCCGTGACAACGGCGGGAAGGATCCATGCGACCAAAAGGAGCGCGCGAATGATGCCGTTACCTGGGAAAGGCTTGCGGAAGAACAAGGCCAGTGCGTAACCAACTAGGAATTGCAAGGCAAGCGAAGCAACCGTCCAGATGATGGAGAGCTTCACGCCATTCCAGAAGCCTGGGCTCTTCACCATCGCTTCATAGTTCGACAGGCCCGTGGGGTGATAGTCACCAGTAATCAGGTTTGCGCCGTTCGCGTCAGAGATGGACAGCCAGATGTTATAGATCAGGGGGACAACAAGAAAAATCGTTACGTAAATCAGTGCGGGTAACGCCAGAAGCAGTCCTAGGCGCCGTGTCCGCGCCAAAGAGCGTGATCCGTCGTCGTGACCCGCTGTTTTCGTTCGCGCCATCGAAATTCACTCACAGATCCGAGGTTTGTGTGGGAATACTGTTGTGGCCTGGCGGGCTCAGTGGCCTGTCAGCACCCGAACAGGGGTGTTTCCCCGAGCGAGTGGGAGATTCGCTGCGGCTTCACGCCACTGCTCATCGTTGCGTTCCCACTCGCGCGGGGAACTTTATGTGTGTGTTGGTTGCCTAGGGGTGATCACCCCAAGCAAACCGGTTTCTTGCGCTACTCAGTTCTTGGGCAGCAAGGGGTTGATCGTATCCGCGGCCTTCTTTGCTGCGGCCTCGGGGGTCGATGCGCCCGTCAGAGCTTCCTGCATGGACAGCTGGATTGCCTCGGAAATCTTCGGGTAATCCTTGCCGTATGCACGTGCGTGTGCGTCAGCAAGCTGGCTTTCGAAGACCTTGTTCTTTGCGTCCTCCGAGAGCTTGAGCTTGCCCTTGAGGTCGGGGCGAGAGGACAGCTGGCCGGAACCATCGCAGTAGATCTTGGCGCCCTCTGCGCTGGTCAGGTACTTTGCAAGCTTGACTGCAGCGTCAGACTGCTTGGCGCCGTTCATGACGACAACGTTTTCGCCGCCCATCGAGGTTGCTGCGCGCTTGTCCTTGGGCAGAGGTGCAACATCCCAGTCAAACTGGGCATCCTTGGTCAGGGTTGCCAGCTCCCAGGGGCCATTGATCATCATGGCGGACTTGCCGGTGATGAACTGGGTACGTGCATCTTCCTGGGTGTAGTTCGAAACGGCCTCGGACATGGAGCCGTCGTCGATCAGGCCACGCAGGTAGGCCAGAGCGGTTGCGCCAGAGGTGGCGTAATCATTCAGGTCACCGCCGGTCTGCCACACGAAAGGCAGAATCTGGAAGGTTGCGGACTCGGACTTCACGGCCGAGATCGCAAGACCCTTCACGTCACCCTTGGTGGTCTTCTTTGCGACGTCCTTGAGGGATGCCCAGTCGGTCGGAACCTCAACGCCTGCATCCTTGAGCATCTGCTTGTTGTAGTACAGAGCCAGGTTGTTGGAGTTCAGCGGAATGCCGTAGGTCTTGCCCTCGTAAACGACCGAGGACCAGGGGCCTTCGAAGAAGTCAGACTTGTTGATCCCGTCGTTGCTCAGATCCTTGAGCATTCCCAGGGATGCGAAGTTCTGGTTGTCGACAACGTCGACGACTGCGACATCGGGAACCTGGCCGCCGACCGAGCCCTGAAGGATGGACTTGGACAGGTCTGCAAACGCAAAGGTGGTGCGCTTGACCTTGATGTCGGGGTTGGCCTTCTCGAACTCAGCGATCGCTGCATTGATCGAGTCATTGGCGGTTTCACCGCTCAGGTAGTCCCACATCTCAACGGTCACTTGACCGCCGGATGCGCTGCCGGAGTCGGCCGAATCCGTCTTCGTCCCGGAGCATGCTGCCAGTCCCAGTGCCATAACTCCGGCACCGAAGAAGGCAATCCCGCGCATTGCGCGCTTAGATGCGTATGCCATTCTTTCTCTCCTTTGAGTGTCGATAGTTGTCCGTCAACCAACTATCTAGATCCGTGTTTTCACGGATGAATAATGGGATGCACTCCAGTGGTGCATCGATGGTGAGTTCACTTCCGCCTTCGAAAGTCTCACCAAGCATGTACGAGGCCGTGGCCTCTTGATCCTCGCCGCCGTGGCTTGGGGCGATGAGCAGTTGGCGCCACCACGCACCCTGGGGAAGGTAGACGCGGGCAGTGCAGGAGCCGGCCTCGGTAATCGGGGAAACCAAGAGGTCGGGACCCAAGAGGAACTCCCCGTCCCAGCTCCAACAGCGCTCGTCCTCGGGGAATTCGAGGAAGAGGGCACGCATGGCGGGGATTCCGCGCTCGCTGGCCTCGTCCATCACGCGAGTGAGGTAGGGGCGCAGGGTTTCGCGCAGGAGGATGTAGCGGGAGCAGATATCCGCGACTTCCTCGCCGTAGGACCAGATTTCGTTGGGGCCGCCGGGGTTTTCCGAGGCCACATCTTCGCGTGGTTCGCGATGTCCGTGAACTCGCATGAGAGGGCAGAAGGTTCCAAATTCGAACCAGCGAGCGAAGAGTTCCTGGTATGCGGGATCGCTGGCGTCGCCTCCATGGAAGCCGCCGATATCACTGGTCCACCAGGGGATTCCTGCGATTCCAATGGATTGTCCGGCTCGGACCTGCGTATAGAGGGACTCCCAGGTGGGTCCGATGTCTCCACTCCACACAGCCGCGCCGTATTTTGCCTGTCCTGCCCAGGCGCTGCGGCACAGAGTGAGGAATTCGTCCTCGCCCTGTTCGCGCATGCCTTCCCAGATCATGCGGGCGTTCTCGAGCGGGTAAAGGTTCGAGACGTTCAGGCCCTTTCCCGCATAAAAACGCAGGTTAGAGGGGTGACCGGGATTGAGTTCGGGCTCGCAGGCATCAAGCCAGAACACGCGCACGCCCAGATCGAAGTAGTTGTTCTTGAGCTTGCTCCACACGTAGTCGCGTGCTGCCGGGTTCGTCGGGTCGTAGAAGGCGACGGGAAGCGGGCGATCCATTCCCTTATCGCGGAAGGTTTGGTGGTATTCAACTCCGGCCTCGGTACCCACCAACAGACCTTTTGCGCGAATTTCCGCGTCGGTTTCAGCAAGGGGTGAGACCGTGGGCCACACGGAAACCATGAGCTTGGTGCCCATCTCTTCCAGTTCAGCCATCATCGCTTCGGGATCGGGGTATTCGCTCGGGTCAAAGCGCCACTCCCCCATGGCCGGCCAGTGGATGAAGTCAGTCACGATGACAGAGAGGGGAAGGCCTCGGCGGTGGTATTCGCGGGCGACTTCCATAAGTTCATTTTGGCTGGTGTAGCGCAGTTTGGATTGCCACAGGCCCAGTGCCCACTGGGGAATTCGGGGTGCGTGGCCCACCGCGTCAGCATAGGACTGGAGGATTTCCTTGGGAGTGTCTCCTACGCACACCCAGTAGTCGATCCATTCGCTTGCCTGCGCGACCCAGCGTGTGGCTTCTTTGGCGAATTCCACGCGGCCAACGCTGGGGTTGTTCCACAGGAATCCATAGCCTTTGTCTGAGAGGACGAAGGGGATGGAAACTTCGCCGTTTCGCTGGACCAGATCAGAGACGACACCCTTGTGGTCAAGGAAGTCGTAGGAGTGCTGGCCCATTCCGTAGAAGCGCTCGGCGGGGTCCGAGGCAAAGCATTGGTGCACTTCATGTCCGCCGAAGCCCGGGTAGATTCCGTGGGCGCCCGGCCACCAGAAGTGTTCGGGGGCTTCACGCAGGATGGATTCGCCGTCCTTTTGGAAGTCCAGAAGGAATCGGGCAATTCCGGTTCCGCCGTCAAGGTTTGCGACCACGCTGATTCGTCCATTGGAAAAGACTTCTTCGGGGCGGTCGTAGCCGGGGATTTCACTGACAGAGCAAGGTTCATTCCCGGTAGCCTCTGCCGAAGCCAGGGCAAGCGGGTCCGCGGATGCTCCAGAGGTCGCGCCGAGGCCACTAAGGGGTGCGGCCTCGAGCGCGCCCAGTCCCTGGGGGAAGTTCGCATTGGGGCCTATGCGCACGCGAAGTGCATTGCGACCCCAGGCCTCAATGCGGATGAACTCGTGCGCATAGGAGAGTTCGACTGCGCCCGGGTACTCCTTCTTCGTATACACCTATGACTCCTTAGCGAAGTGTACGAATACGTATTCGCTCCATGCTTCTATGCAGGAGATTTTCTGGTAATATCCATTACGCATACGTATTCGTCATGTAAAAATTTTTTGCGAGCATCGCTGCTCGCGTGTGATGTGAAACTCAAGATAAGTTGTAAAAGCGTTCCTGTCAAGAGAGCAGGAGGAACTGATGGCACGCCAGCCAACCAGTAGAGATGTCGCAAAACTGGCGGGAGTCTCACAAACCACGGTCTCCTACGTCATGAGCGGCAGACGGACAGTGTCTCCGGAGACGGAAAAACGTGTCCAAATTGCAATGAAGGAACTGGGTTACCAGCCTCATGCGGGTGCTCGTTCACTGCGCTCACGCAAGTCGCGAGTACTGGGAGTTGTCATCCCCTACCACGAGGGTGCGGATGGGGCGGACCAGCACTACATGCTGATCTCACTGGCACAGCTCTTGCGCGAACATGATTTTGATCTGCTTTTGATCACCGCGAACGAGGGGGCGGCTGGGCTACGCCGTGTCATGACGACTGCGCTGTGTGATGGTCTGTTCATCATGGAAGTTCGCTTCAATGACCCCCGCCTAGAGGTCGTGGCCGAGGGAAAGATTCCCACGGTTTTCGTTGGCACTCCCGGGTCCGGGCCCTTTAAGTCACCGATCCAGTCCATTGACGTGGACTATTACGAGGCCGGCACTCAGGCCGTGCACCGCATTCGCGATGCGGGGGCACGGAATGTTGCTTTCGTGCACTCGGCCAGCACAGATGTGCAGTCCTTGAACTTCGTCGCGCAGTTTAAGCAAGCGGTTGTGGATACGGCCGGTGAGCTTGGGATTCCCTTGCTCTCGCGCACCTGCGGGACTGGAATTCAGGCAATTCGCCACTTGGTTGGCCAAATTGCCGGCGAGGGACGGATTGATTCCTACATCCTGGGGCCGACGATTTCTGCCGATGACTGGTGCAATGCGCTGATGGATCTGGGGATTAGACCGGGACGCGATGTCTCACTGGTTGCCAGCGGATGGCATGCGGAACGAGCTCACTGCCTTTTCAATGTCGATCATTTTGATACCCGGCCGGATGAGCTTTTGAGGCGAGCGGTTGAGATGCTGGTTGCCCAGATTGATGGGGAGCCCCGAAAGGAAGCAGACGCAGATACCGATATTGAGGGACATGAGACTGTATCGGCGGAACATGTTGAGGCCAAGATCCGTCGCCCCGTGCATGGATTGACCCTGCTTGATCCAATCTTTGTGCCTGGAAATACGGTTATTGGGGCTGATCGGTCGTAGCGCAAGGGCTTGTTCGGCTTTCAGTTTTTCTTTTGTAGACCCCGAAAAATGCCAAAAATAGCGTTCTGGGCTCCGAATTTGAATCATTCGAAGCCCAGAAAACCTTGCTATTCCAAGGAAAAACCAATCCTCTAAAGCTTATCAAGAGGATTGGTAACTGATTCCCAACGTGTGGATATGTTCCTCGATGCGATTTAAAAGCTTATCAAGAGGATTGGTAACTGATTCCCAACTCACCTCCTGTCTAAAGCTGAGGTGGAGAAAGCTTATCAAGAGGATTGGTAACTGATTCCCAACGCGGGGAGTCGCTAGGCATGTAAAAAAGAAAGCTTATCAAGAGGATTGGTAACTGATTCCCAACATGCCGGATTCTACCTGCTCGGCTAGATAAAGCTTATCAAGAGGATTGGTAACTGATTCCCAACTATATCGAGTTCTCCCTACCAGAAGGGGAAAGCTTATCAAGAGGATTGGTAACTGATTCCCAACTGCTGATAGCGAGGATGTTATAGCCCATAAAGCTTATCAAGAGGATTGGTAACTGATTCCCAACCAGCCCTGCAAGGCCACCAAGACCAACGAAAGCTTATCAAGAGGATTGGTAACTGATTCCCAACGAACCGGTGCAAACACAATCGGAACCATAAAGCTTATCAAGAGGATTGGTAACTGATTCCCAACGAGTATTCACCGACAGTCCGGTGTGGATAAAGCTTATCAAGAGGATTGGTAACTGATTCCCAACCTTCGCTGGCTATCCAGGCCGAAGCCGAAAAGCTTATCAAGAGGATTGGTAACTGATTCCCAACGAGCGGCGAGACGCGCGGCGAGAGGCTGAAAGCTTATCAAGAGGATTGGTAACTGATTCCCAACTCTGCCTTGGCGCGTCGCTCCCACTGGCAAAGCTTATCAAGAGGATTGGTAACTGATTCCCAACGGTTAAACGGTACGCCGATGCCTTCAATAAAGCTTATCAAGAGGATTGGTAACTGATTCCCAACCTTTCTCTCGCAGCCTCAGTTCTCGCGAAAAGCTTATCAAGAGGATTGGTAACTGATTCCCAACGGTTAAACGGTACGCCGATGCCTTCAATAAAGCTTATCAAGAGGATTGGTAACTGATTCCCAACCTTTCTCTCGCAGCCTCAGTTCTCGCGAAAAGCTTATCAAGAGGATTGGTAACTGATTCCCAACGGTTAAACGGTACGCCGAT
>CALHID010000109.1 GCA_938030835.1 uncultured Actinomyces sp.
GCTACTCCTGAGAAGGAATGGTTCGACCTCATCGTCAACTCCCTGGGCATCGCGGACCGATTGAGCCACCGCCCCTCCGAGATGTCTGGTGGTCAGCAGCAGCGCGTCGCTATTGTTCGCGCACTTGCAACCAATCCTGAGCTTCTTCTGCTTGATGAAATCACCTCAGCATTGGACCCCATGCTGGTCGGCGAAGTTCTTGACCTCGTCCGTGAACTCAAGGATTCGGGTTCCACGATCCTCATGGCAACCCATGAAATCGGTTTCGCACGCCAGGTAGCAGATCGCGTGGTGTTCTTGGAACGCGGAAAGATCGTTGAACAGGGTACCCCTGAGGAAGTCATCGATAATCCGAAGATGCCTCAGACTCAGGAATTCCTAGCTCGCGTCTTCCACTGAGCGTCCATATAGCATTGTGTCCCTCTTGTGGGCGGTTCCAAAGCCGCCTGCAAGAGGGACATTGTTTGAGCCCTCAGTTTCTCCCAGCCTCTACATCGGCCCAGAAGGCAGCACAAACATCCGCCAACGCAGCCGGATTTTCCAATTGCGCACTGTGTTTCGCGTCTGAGATCACCTCATAGCGCGCACCCAATAACGCGGCTTCTTCACGATGCATCTGCTCGGGCCAAACCGTGTCCCCCACTCCGTGAGCGATCAACACAGGAAGCCCACTTTGACGTAGGGGAAGCGATACATCTGGATAACGAGCCAAAATGAAGGCCGCTCCCATGAGCGAGTCCTCGCTGGTGGCCATCGCGCGCTGAGCAATCAGCTCATCCCGGGGATCACTGCTCAGGAGCTGAGAAATGTACCATGCCGATAATTTCTTTCCCGTTGTTGAGGATAAAAGACGCTGACGCAGGGGTGTCCAACGCATCGATTCAGGCGGCCGAGGGCCCGTAGAAAACAGTGTCACGGAACGGAAAAGCTCAGGCGCAACCACCGCAGCTTGCCTGGCAATCACACCACCAAATGAATGTCCCAGAAGGTGAATCGGTCGTTCGCTTGCTCCCATCGCACGCGCAACCTCAATCAGGTCACCCACAAAGTCAGCCAAACGGTAATTCTCAACGCCTTCGGGTGCTGCAGAATCCGCCTGCCCACGCTGCGAATAAGCACAGGCACTGCGACCGCGCTCGGCCAAATACGGCAGGAAGGGAGTGAAATCTTCCTTAGAGCCCGTAAACCCCGGAACGAGAAGCGCTGGAACAGACTCGGGCTGATCGCCAGCGCGAAGCCCCTCATAGGCCAGCGACGCCCTCTCCGCCTCGGGAGCAATTCCCCCAACGGCCTCGTCAACGAAAGCGGCAGTCAGCACTCCCGCGGACGTAGGGATCCCCACACAGGTCACTCCCTGCGGAAGTTCCCCCGCAAAAGCTTCCTGCGGGACAGCACCGCGAATCTGCATTCCAACCCCCTAAAGGTGAAGCCGGCGGAAAACCGCCGGCCCCACACAGCATCTGCATCCCCTCAACGTATTCGTCGCAGGGGAACCATGCGATTACTCAAGCTCGAAAGCACCGGTGTACAGCTGGTAGTACACGCCCTTTTGAGCAATCAGCTCGTCGTGGCTTCCACGTTCAATAATACGGCCGTGGTCCAGAACCATAATGGCGTCGGAGTTACGGACTGTTGACAATCGGTGTGCAATGACGAAGACCGTACGGCCCTCCATGAGGTTATCCATGCCATTCTGGACCAGCGACTCGGTACGCGTATCAATCGATGAGGTCGCCTCGTCCAAGATCATCGCCGGCGGATCGGCAACCGCTGCACGCGCAATAGACAGCAACTGTGCCTGACCCTGCGAGAGGTTTGAGCCATTGCCGCTGAGTTCGGTCTGGTAGCCATCGGGAAGGCGTTCAATGAAGGAATGAGCATTCGCAAGCTTTGCTGCTGCAATGCATTCCTCATCGGTCGCATCCAGTCGCCCGAAGCGGATGTTATCCATGACGGTACCGGTAAAGAGCTTCACATCCTGAAGCACGACGCCCAGCGAGCGACGCAGATCGGGCTTGTGGATCTTCCTGATGTTGATGCCATCAAAGCGGATCTTGCCGTCATCGATATCGTAGAAACGATTGATCAGGTTCGTGATGGTCGTCTTGCCGGCGCCCGTTGCGCCAACGAACGCAATCTTTTGGCCAGGCTTGGCCCACAGCGAGATGTCGTGAAGAACCGTCTTTTTCCCGTCGTAGGAGAAGTCAACGTCTTCCATAACCAGCTCGCCGCGCAGACGCGTGTAGGTGACCGTTCCGTCGCCGTGCGGGTGACGCCATGCCCACACACCCGTGCGTTCTTCGGTGGGATGAACATCGCCATTCTCATCGACCCGAGCGCGGACCAGGGTCACGTAGCCCTCGTCTTCTTCGCTCTCTTGTTCCATCAAGGCGAAGACTCGGGAAGCACCCGCAAGACCCAGGGCGATCATCGGGACCTGCATCGAAGCCTGTCCCAGCGTCTGCGTAAAGTTACGGACCATCCCAAGGAAGGAAACGACAACGCCAACGGTGATTGCACCCATACCCGCGAAGCCGAAATTCGGGGTCTGGAGCTCAACCATGATGCCGCCGATCAGGGCAACGGCGACATAAAGAATGTTTCCGATATTGCCTAGGGTTGGCATGAGCATATTGCCGTACTGATTCGCGCGTTCTGAATCGTTGAACAGCTGGTGGTTGTAGCTCAGGAAATCGTGCTTGACAGCATCTTCGTGATTGAAGACTTTAATGACCTTTTGGCCATCCATCATCTCTTCGATGTAGCCCTCTTCTTCAGCCAGCGAGCGTTGCTGCGCAACCATGAACTTCGCTGAACCGCCACCCATTTTCTTTGTCACGCCAAACATCGCGACAGTCGCTGCCGCAACAAGAAGAGTGAGCCACAGCGAGTAGCTGAGCATAGTGATTGTCAACGCAAGGATCGTGAGTGCGGACTGGATCAGGGTCGGAATTGATTGGCCAATGAGCTGACGAATCGCATCCGTGTCGTTTGTGTAGGTCGACATGACCGCACCGTGAGGGTGCGTATCGAAGAACTTCAGCGGAAGCGTCTCCATGCGATCGAACATGTCATCACGCATCTTCTTGAGCGTGCCCTGAGTGACAATCGCCATCAATCGCGTGTAGATGAAGGCGCACAAAATACCCGCGCCAAAGATGATTCCCATGATCACAACCAGTCGCACCAATTGCGGCATAACGGCTGGGAGCCCCTGGCTCATACCGGGAATAATCACGGTATCAACGATCTGCTGGAGGAAGATCGCCCCAACTGCAGAAGCAATACCCGAAATCACAATACAGATTCCGACAACACTCAAGTGGATCTTGTAGTTTGCCCACAGATAGGTCATCAGCCTTCCGAAAGGACGCGGCACTCCGTCAAGCTTGTTGGGATCTTTCATTCCCGAGGCCGCGCCTTCTTTTTGTTTTTGGCTTTCCTCGCGCGCCTTCTCAGCTTGATCCTGCGGAAGCACCTCTACCGATGCGGGAGCGTGAGCGGCAATCTGATCTGCCTGTTCTTCTTCGTAGCGTTCAACCGACATTTCAGGCCACCTCGCTTTCATTCGTGCTGTTTTGAGTGTCGTAAAGTTCGCGATACTCGCCACCCAAGTCAAGGAGTTCCTGGTGAGTGCCGTGCTCCTTGATACGCCCGTCATCCAAAACGATGATTTGATCAGCATGCTGGACCGAAGAGATGCGCTGCGCAACGATGATTGTTGTCGTATCCGGAATTTCCGTCTCGAAAGCCTGACGAATCAGCGAATCAGTTCGAGTATCAACCGCACTGGTCGAGTCATCAAGGATCAAGATCTTGGGCTTCTTCAGCAAGGCGCGTGCGATGCACAGACGCTGCTTTTGGCCACCCGAGAGGTTCGATCCGCCCCTTTCAATCATGGTGTCATAGCCATCAGGGAACTGACGGACAAATTCGTCAGCCTGTGAAAGCTCGCAGGCTCGGATGATTTCTTCATCGGTTGCATCAGGGTTACCCCAACGGAGGTTTTCCTTGATCGTTCCAGAGAAAAGAATATTCTTCTGAAGAACAACGGACACCGCATCACGCAGGGGTTCGAGGCGGTAGTCACGCACATCGATCCCGCCAACGGAGACCCTGCCTTCCGTCACGTCATACAGTCGTGGAATCAACTGGATGAAGCTGGTCTTACCTGAACCAGTTCCACCGACGACACCCAGCGTCGAGCCTGCGGGGATATCCAAAGTGATGTTTTCAAGCGCGGGGCGTTCAGAGTCTTCGCGGTACTTAAAGGTCACGCCTTCAAAGGTGATATCACCGGTGGGCACTTCACGGATTCCATATTCGGGGGAGGTCAATGGAGATTCGTATTGAAGTACCTCAGCGATACGGTGTGCGGACTCTGCAGCAATCGTCACCATAACGAAAATAAAGGCCAACATCATCATGGCCGTGAGGATCTGAATACCGTAAGTGATCAGTGCTGACAGTTGACCGGTGGTCAATTCACTGCCGCCTGACGCCACAATCATCTGCGCGCCGATGAAGTCGACCAACATGATCGCACCAAAGATGAAGAACATCATGATGGGGGTATTTAGAGCCATGATCTTCTCAGCAAAGGTGAAGTCGGCGCGGACTTCTTCGGAACGCTCCTTGAAACGTGCCTTTTCGTAATCTTCGTTCACGAAAGACTTCACGACGCGAATACCAGCAATATTTTCCTGAACCGAGTTATTCAGGGCATCGTATTTCTTAAAGATTCGTCGAAAAACAGGGAAGATATAAATAATTAGCCCGAACATGATTGCCGCCAGGAACGGCAGCATGATCAGGAAGATCAAGGACATCTGCCAGTTGATGCGAAGCGTCATGACGATCGAAAAGACAACCATCAGCGGTACACGAACGGCAACGCGAATAATCATGCCGTAAGCGTTTTGAACGTTGGTCACGTCGGTCGTCATACGGGTTACCAGGGACGATGTTGAGAAACGATCAACATCACCGAAAGAGAAGTCCTGGACCTTAAAGAAAATGTCCTGACGCAGATGTTTGGCCAGGCCCGCAGACGCCGTTGCGGCAAAACGTGCTGCAAGTACGCCACAGAGCAGTGACATCATGGCCATGACCAACATGAAGACGCCGAGGCGCACGACCGGGGTGAGTGCACCTCCTTGGAGGTGATCGACCAATGAGGCCATAACCAGTGGGAGGAAGCACTCAAGAATGACCTCTCCCGTGACAAACAGCGGTGTCAGAAGCGAAGCACGACGATACTCACGCACACTTCTCAACAAAGTACGAACAGTCGACATCTAGCGCTGGACCCCCGAAAAATTACTGCGTGTAATAGGAACCTAGCCGTAGACCTTCAAAGGAATGCATCTTGGTGGCCTGGGTAGGCAGATTAATCATTTGATGTAGATCATCCCATGTTAGCCGCCTTTCCTAACGGCGGCGATACCATCTAGGCAATGACGCGATAGGTGAAATCAAAGGCTACACAAGCACAAAGTTTCATAGCTGATTCATAGCTTTAGCCCACATCAAGCACAGATTACGCCCGTAGATTTTCAGTATCAGACATAGGGGGTCGCAAGGCCCCGTCTCCTTTACCTGTTGAGGGACGCTGTTTAGAACGCATATTGTGTTGATGGGATGCACGTGGGGCCGGCTTTGCCGGCCCCACAGTGTTTATATATCCACACAAAGACCAAGAAAGACCTATCCGCGGACCTCACTGACGCTTGTGATCACACGTGTTCGGGGATACATCGAAACTGTAAATTCATCCTCGTAGGCGCAGTGCTTTCGAAGCTGTCTATATGCATGGGTATTCGTGTAGTTCGTACCGTCAGTGAACTTCACATTGATCTCTTCGCCCGTCTCCTTCAGCAAGGTGGCATGAGTGATAAATATGCGAACCTTTGAGCTTCTCTTTCGCATAACAGTTGAAGTCTCTTCTTTATGCGCCAGGCAACGCACGCTCAGTTCCTCACTCCCCGACACTGCATCTGCTACCACTTGAGCGGATAAGACCGACCCCATGCCCAGAAGGCCACAGTCGATGGTCACCAGCGCAACACACATCACCTTGGACATCCGTGGAGACAAGCGACGCCGAAACCTCACCGCATCTTGCACACTTCCCTGAGCACACCGTTTAATCACCGGAATCAACACGATCGCAACAACGATGGGCGTCGCACACACCAGAGCCCAGCTCAGCAAAGCGAAAGACCATAATTTTGGAGACTCCAGGTAGAAGAGTGGTCCTGCAATCACAGCGATGATGAAAACCCACAGGTGGACCTTAGCGCGCCGGCTCATTGAGCGAAGCGATAGCGTTTTCACTTTTACTCCTGTCCGAGCGCCCTCTCTAATGCACTCAGCCCCATTGCCAACAGCGCCGATTCGCTCTCATCCGCGCGCGACATCGACTGGTTGATCAATTCTCGCCACGGCCCTTCGCGAAGCAGGCGGCCACCCTTCAAGACGATGATATGCGCATCGAGTGCCGCAGCATCTTCAATCTGGTGTGTCACCATGATGACAGTTCGCCCTAGGAATCGTTGCGCGATCAATTCACGCAGGCCACGTGCGGCTTCAACATCAAGCGCCGCCATCGGTTCATCAAGTAACAAGACATCGGGGGCAACAACCAGCGCACGAGCTAAAGCGGTCCTCTGCGCTTGTCCACCAGAAACCTGAGCCGGACGACGCTGCGCAAAGGGCGCCAACCCCACAGAGGCCAGGGCATCCTGTGCGCGTGCCTCGGCCTCGGCAGGGGAAATGCCGGCGCAACGTAAGGGGAAGGCAACATTGGCAAGCAGGCTCATGTGGGGGAACAAAACGGGCTTCTGCTCTAAGGTTGCAATCTTTGGCCGACGACCTAAGGCACCATCTGGCCACTCCCAGGTGCAGGTCATCTGCGGCGCATCGAGGGCACCAGAAAGCACCGATAAAAGCGTGCTCTTCCCTGCGCCGTTGTGTCCCATCAACGCCGTGACGGCGCCGCCTTGGCAGGTGAGGTCAACGTCGATGTGCCTCTCGGGAAGCGTTCCAGCAATCTGCACGCCGGGGGCAGGGACGCGCGGAAGCTGAGCCTGCGCGTCTGCCTTTTCATTCCCGAGGCCGTGGCTGGGCTGCGTAGCTGAGTGCGGGGCCGCGGGAACTTTCGCCTCGTCGGCGGAAGCATCGGGAGAGAACGAAGACGCTTGCCCCCCGCTCAGAAGGCGCGAATACCACCACTGCGAAAAGGCCGAAGCGCCGCCAACTAAGACAAGCGCGACAAAGACCAAAATGACGGAGAGCATCAGGGCCATATCGGTTGATTCTTCGCGCTGAAGATAGATCTCCAAAGGAAGAGTACGGGTTACTCCGGCAAGGGAACCCGCAAAAGTAATGGTTGCGCCGAACTCTCCCAGCGCTCGCGAGAAGGCCAGGGCCGTCGAAGATACCAGAGCTGGGATCATCAGTGGCAGGGTGACCGACCACAGTGTCCGAGAAGGCGAGGCTCCCAGCCCACTCGCAACGCGTTCCTCATTGAAACCGCGAGTACGCAATGCACCTTCAAGTGAAGAAACAAAGAAAGGAAGGGATACGAAGGTCTGCGCCATAATGACCGCGACCGTCGTGAAAGCAATATTGATGCCGAAAATTTGCAGATAGGCACCGATCAGGCCTCGGCGACCCCAGGTGATCAAGAGCGCCAAGCCCGCGACGACCGGAGGAAGAACCATGGGCAAGGTGACCATGGAGCGCAGGACTCGCGACCACCATGTATCGCGCGCACGCGCACACACCAGCGCTAAAGGAAGCCCGACAATAATGCAGGCAAGGGTCGAGGCTAGGCAAGTGCGCAGCGAAAGTGCAAGGGCCTGGGAAGCCAGCGCTTGAGTGAATAGATGGGGAAATTGAACCCAATCAATGCGTATGAGAAGCGCAATGAACGGAACAAGAAGAAATAGAACAGCACAGGATGCGGGGAGTGCGATCCAACGCGGGATCCCCGCATGCCTGTGCTTGTTCGTCATGAGATTATTCCGAAACTACAGTGCGTAGTCGAAGGCGATTTCAGCCCTTATCCGCGGAAGTCGGTGCGGAGAAGCCATACTTCTTCAGCACTGCCTGTCCCTTTTCGGAAAGAACAGCGTCAATGAACTTCTGTCCGGCTTCCTTGTTCTTTGTGGAAACGGTCAGAGCGATGGGGTACGAGTTCACGACCTCATTCGCGCGAGCGATTTCAACGACCTCGACCTTATCGCCAGCAGCCTTCGCGTCGGTTGCATAGACCAGACCGGCATCGGCTTCGCCGCTCTCAACCTTGGCGCGCACATCCGTCACCTTCTGCTCTTCAGAAACAGGGTTCAGGGTAACGCCAAGCTTTTCGGCCAGCTGCTTAGTTGCATTACCGCAGGGAACACCCTGTGCACACACAACAAGCTTCTTGCCGTCAAGAGAGGAATCAAGACCGGTGATCTTAGCAGGATTTCCCTTGGGGACAATCAGCGTCAGGACATTAGAGGCAAAGGGCTTCGGAGTATCGACGAGCTTCGCATCGCTTGCCTTGGTCATGTTCTTCTGGTCTGCAGAAGCGAAAACATCGGCGGGTGCGCCTTCCTTCATCTGGTCAACCAGGGTGGATGAGCCCTGGAAGTTGAAGGTCACCTTGATGTTCGGATCGCTTTCCTTAAGGACCGTATCAGCGATCTCGGGGAATGCCTTGTTCAGCGAAGCAGCCGCGAAAACGTTGAGTTCAACCGGCGCTGTGGCTTCTGTTGAAGCAGATGCCGAGGCGCTTGCAGACTTATCTGCAAATGCGCTGTTCCCGCCTGAGCAAGCGGTAAGTGCAAGAAGGCTAGCAGCGGCTACCGCGACGATTCCCTTGTAGTGCTTCACAGGTTTCCTCCATTTGGTACCTGAAGAGAGACGTTTGTTGCCTTGATTTGAGCCATGGCGATCGAACCCACTTCGATTCCCAGCTCGCGAACACTTTCGGTCGAAACCAAGGAAACGACACGGTAGGGGCCACACTGCAGATCAACCTGGCTCATCACCGGATCAGACTGGAGGGCAATAACCAGACCTTGGAGGTGGTTGCGAACAGACTGAGTGCCCTGCCCAAGAGCAAGCTGATGAACATCAGGTTGACTGTTAATCAAAGCCGCGACCGATGCACCATCGATACGAAGCGGTCCTGAGTTTTGACCGTTATCTGCACGAGTCACAAGCCCATCATCAAGCCAGCGACGAACGGTGTCATCACTTACGCCAAGGAGAGTTGCAATAGTCGAAACTTTGTAATGAGGCATGAATTAATTTTAACGGATTTTGCCGTTTTTTGTAATTAATCGACAAAAATTCGCAAATTTCTCCGTAGACGCGGCAAGGCGTCGAATGAATTATTCGCCCGAGGCCTTTCGCACCGGGATGTCCTCAAAGAAAACCTGGCAGCCGCAGCTATTGCCGAAGGGCACCAGAGTCATGCTCATACCACCATCACTGAACTCTTCAACGATCTGACGAATAGCAGCACCATGCATCTTGCACACAATGCTTTGGATCTTATCGTTGCCGATATTGAGGTAGGGGCAGGATTGGATGGACAGACCACCATCTTCTGCATTTATCGCACGGAAACCGCGCGTTGAAAGGAAAACTCGAAGAAGCGAAAGCAGGGCTTCCTCGTCATCACGGGCGGCATCAAGCGCACCGGAAGAGCGGATGAGATCAACGTACTGTTGCCCCCAATTCCGCCCCATGATGTCAGCGAGCTGTTCGCCGCCGTCCGAAGTTTGAGCCATTGCCGAGGCCGCGGCAAGAAGAAGTTCCGAAGACTGACGTTGAAGACGCGCTGCATCCCCGATGACCGCGATCTCGTAGTACATCGCGGGGCGGCCTCGCCCTTCGGGATTGTGAGTTCGACGCACAACTAAGCCCTGTTCGACCAAAGGAACAAGAGTCTCACGAACCGAGTTCTTATGGATTCCCAAACGATCTGCGATTTCAACAACGGTTGCTTCGCGACCAATATCGGTAAGGGTGTGCAGAACCTTACGCTGCGCCGGGGATGCGGTCGCCAACTGGGTAATCATGTATTCGATGCCGTTCAATCTCTACCCCTTTTCCATAAACAGTCATAAAGTTTGTCAGAATAAGCTTTGTAAGTGTATAAATTACATTTCTACAGAACTAAACTATTCCCCTGTTTAAAATAAATTGATTCATATTTTATAAAATCAATATGTATATATAGTTCCGAAAACAGAAGATATTGCATTGTTTTTACTTTAATTGAAAGCTATTCTTGTCAAACCAGGTTTTACGAAAAGTCTTATTTGTGCCACATTTGTACCAAATTGAACTTTAGTCTATTTGTATATGAAATCTAATTTAGTTAATTTAGATTTAAATTCGGTATATATATTGTTGAATATAGTTCGCCCGAACAAATAGAATGCTTGCAATCGGCAGAAATAACCGGCAACTATTTTATGAAGCTGCTGGTTTTGTTTATTTAATTTTTATAAAGAAGTAATAAAAGTTAAACCGCCTAATATCACTCCCGCTGCATTGG